>QIAW01000583.1:0-998 GCA_003225655.1 Acidobacteriota bacterium | reverse complement strand
TCCAGCAGTTCACGGTCAACGCCAACGCCGGCGGGCAGTACGTGATTCAGTTCACCACAGTTATAGATAATTCCCTGGTGAGCGGAATCGAGGTCCAATAATTGGGGATTTTGTTACATGGACCAACGGCAAAAGCTGTGAGTCCATGATATTGAACCCTGGTTGTATAGAAATCGCCACGTGCGGTACTACGCTGGGACAGCTTATTCTTCAGTAACCTCGATGGCGCTTACCAAGGCATAATTTTTGGTAGGAACAAATGTAAGGTTGAGTTTGCCCTGTGCGGAGGCAGAAATGTTGTGGAAGACCTTTACGACGGCGTGGTTACCCATTCCACCGGTTTCTTTGAGAATATCGAAATCTTTCAGCAGTGTTCTACCATTGCAATAGACATCAAAAATGCGGCTGCCTACGCCGCCAAGCGACTCAGGCGGAGTAAACCAGGTCTCCGCAAAATGCAATGTGACTGTGTACCGGCCGCCTTCCACTACGGGAATTGCATATGTAAAGTTCCCGAAGCGATGTGTACTATACAACGCTGGATCTGCCGTGCCTTCGATTGGCGACTTTCCCGTGGTTTTTCGACCGCTTAGAAAGTACTGGTCAGGCATCCAGATTTGACCGAGGTGGTCGCGATAGGGGCTGTCTTGCATCGTCAATCGAACCGGGAGCATCTTACCCGCAGTACCAGGTAGAATCTCCAACGCGTTTACGAAGCCAGCGGGGCCAGCCCCTTGAAAAGCCAGATGCAGTAGGCCGTCTTTCGCGGGTGAAATATCCTTGAATATCTTGACTGTAGCTGTATTTGCTCCTCCAGCATCGGAAGCAACGTCCAGAGTTGAAACCGGCAGCCCGTTAATGAAGAGACCGACGCTGCGTATGCCTTCGCCGGTCACCCCTGTTTCGGCAAAGTAGAGGCGAAGTTCGTAGATGCCAGGATTGAGCGGGATTTCATAGATGAACTGCCCCTCCCGGCCACTTCGAAAAATATCGGGATC
>QIAW01000095.1:4778-11626 GCA_003225655.1 Acidobacteriota bacterium | reverse complement strand
CTTCGATTGCCAAGGGGTTAACGCAGGCGTTCACCGCGACCGGAACTTACACTGATAGCAGCACACTGGACCTTACCAATTCCGCCACCTGGAACTCCAGCAATGGCGCCGCGGCTTCCATCAACGCCAGCGGTGTTGCTACCGGCTTGAGTGTGGGCAGCTCCAATATCACCGCTACTTCAGGCGGCATCACCAGCAATACAACGGTGTTGACAGTAACGGCACCAACTCTGGTCTCCATCGCCGTGACGCCCAACAGTCCTTCGATTGCCAAGGGACTGACGCAGTCGTTCACCGCGACCGGAACTTACACCGACAACAGCACGCAGGACCTCACGAATTCCGCTACCTGGAATTCCAGCAACACCGTCGCTGCCTCGATCAACGCCAGCGGCGTGGCTACTGCCCTGAGCGTCGGTAGCTCCAATATCACAGCGGCCTCAGGCGGCATCACCAGCAATACAGCGGTGCTTACGGTAACCGCGCCAGCCCTGGTTTCCATTGCGGTCTCTCCCAGCAGCGCTTCGATCGCCAAGGGCCTGACGCAATCGTTCACCGCGACCGGTACTTACACTGACAGCAGCACGCAGGACCTCACCGGCTCGGCGACATGGAACTCCAGCGATGGCGCCGTTGCCTCGATCAACGCCAGCGGCGTTGCGGCGGCATCACCAGCAATACGGCAGTGCTCACGGTGACAGCGCCAACCCTGGTTTCCATCGCTGTAACACCCAACACCCCTTCGATCGCCAAGGGCCTGACGCAGCCGTTCACCGCGATAGGAACTTTCACCGACAGCAGCACGCAGGATCTGACCAACTCCGCTACCTGGAACTCAAGCAATAGCGCGGTGGCCTCCATCAACGGCAGCGGTGTTACCACGGGCCTGGGCGTGGGTACCTCAAACATCACTGCAATCTCAGGCAGCATCACCAGCAACACGGCGGTGCTCACGGTGACCGCGCCAACCCTGGTTTCCATTGCAGTGGCGCCCACCAGCGCTTCGATCGCCAAAGGCCTGACGCAGTCGTTCACCGCAACCGGAACGTATACCGACAACAGCACGCAGGACCTCACCAGTTCAGTCACCTGGCACTCCAGCAATGGCGCCGTGGCCTCCATCAACGCTAGCGGCGTCTCCACCGGCCTGACTGTTGGCAGCTCGAATATCACGGCAACTTCAGGCGGCATCACCAGCAACACGGCGGTGCTCACAGTGACAGCGCCGACCCTGGTTTCCATCGCGGTCACACCCAACAGCCCTTCCATTGCCAAGGGCCTGACGCAGGCTTTCCTCGCAACCGGAACTTATACCGATAGCAGCACGCTGGACATCACCAGTTCAGTCACTTGGCACTCCAGCAATGGCGCCGTGGCTTCCATCAACGCCAGCGGCGTCGCCACCGGCCTGACTGTTGGCAGCTCGAATATCACAGCAACTTCAGGCGGCATTACCAGCAACACGGCGGTCCTCACGGTAACCGCGCCGACGTTGGTTTCTATTGCGGTGTCGCCGGCGAGCACGACCATCTCGAATGGCACAACGGCGCAATTCACTGCCACCGGCACCTATACGGATAGCAGTACGCAAGATCTGACCAGCACCGTTAGCTGGCACTCCAGCAACGGCGCCGTAGCTTCGATCAACGCCGGCGGCGTTGCTACTGGCTTGAGCGTGGGCAGCTCGAATATCACCGCGACTTCAGGTGCCATCACCAGCAACACGGCGGTGCTCACGGTAACGGGAGCGACTCTGCAATCCATCGTCATCTCGCCCGCGAGCGCCTCGATCGCCAAGGGTCTGACGCAGCCATTCACCGCGATAGGAACTTTCACCGACAGCAGCACGGCTGACGTTACCGGCTCCGTTACTTGGCACACGAGTAATGGCTCCGTTGCCTCGATCAACGCCGGCGGAGTCGCCACCGGCCTGGGCATCGGTACCTCCAACATCACGGCTACATCCGGAGCCATCACCAGCAATACGGCGGTGCTCACGGTAACGGCAGCGACCTTGCAGTCCATCACGGTTGCGCCCGGGAGCGCGGCGATCGCTAAGGGCCAGACGCAGTCGTTCACAGCCACGGGAACTTACACGGATAGCACGACGGTTGATCTCACCAATTCCGCCACCTGGAACTCCACGAATGGCGCCGTCGCCTCTATCAGCGCCAGCGGGGTGGCCACCGGCCTCAGCGTGGGCAGTTCCAATATCACGGCAACTTCAGCCGGCATCACCAGCAACACGGTGGTGTTCACGGTTAATCCTGCGGCCCTGGTTTCCATCGCGGTTGCGCCCACGAGCGCCTCGATCGCCAAGGGCTTGACCCAGTCGTTCACGGCGACCGGAACTTATACGGACAGCAGCACGGCCGATATCACCAGCTCTGTCACCTGGAATTCCAGCAACACCTCTGTGGCCTCGATCAACGCCAGCGGTGTTGCTACCGGCCTGAGCGTTGGCACCTCCAATATCACCGCAACCTCAGGTGGCATCACCAGCAATACGGCGGTACTCACGGTCAATCCTGCCGCCCTGGTTTCCATCGCGGTCGCGCCTACAAGCCCCTCAATCGCCAAAGGCCTGACCCAGTCGTTCACGGCCACGGGAACCTATACCGATAGCAGCACACAGAACCTGACCAGCTCCGCCACCTGGAACTCCACGAATGGCGGCGTAGCTTCGATCAATGCCAGCGGAGTGGCCACTGGCCTAAGCGTTGGCACCTCTAACATCACGGCGACTTCTGGTGCCATCACCAGCAACACCGCGGTGCTCACGGTCAATCCCGCGGCCCTGGTTTCCATCGCGGTTGCGCCTACAAGCCCCTCGATTGCCAAGGGCCTCACACAGTCGTTCACGGCCACGGGAACCTACACCGACGGCAGCACGCAGAATCTGACCAGCTCCGCCGCCTGGACCTCCAGCAATACCTCGGTAGCTTCGATCAACGCCAGCGGCGTGGCCACCGGCCTGAGCGTCGGCAGTTCCAATATCACGGCGACCTCGGGCGGCATCACCAGCAACACTGCGGTACTCACAGTAACGGCGGCGGCCCTGACTTCGATTACGGTCACCCCCAGCAGCGCGACCATCACCAAGGGCGCGACGCAGCAATTCACTGCTACCGGCCACTATACCGACGGCAGCACGGCGGACCTCACCAGTTCCGCCACCTGGAATTCCAGCAACGGCGTGGTGGCCTCCATCAGCGCCACTGGACTCGCCACCAGCCTGAGCGTGGGCAACTCCAATATCACCGCCGTCTCAGGAGGCATCACCAGTAACACGGCGGTGCTCACGGTGAATCCCGCCACTCTGGTCTCGATTGCAGTTACACCGACGCCGACCCTGCCGGTAGGACTCACCCAGCAGTTCACGGCAACGGGCACATATTCTGACGGCAGCACCCAGGTGATTACCACTTCCGCGATGGGAACCAGCACCATCACGGCGACATTGGGCGGGGTCAGCGGCAACACGAGCTTGACCGTGACCAGCGCGGTGCTGCAGGAGATTGATGTGACGCCTTTCACCGCCGCCGTACCCAATGGCATCCAGCAGCAATTCACGGCGACTGGCGCCTACTCCGACGGCAGCACGGCCGATCTCACCAGTCTCGTCACCTGGAGCTCTTCGAATACGTCCTTCGCCACCATCAGCAGCACCGGTTTGGCAAGCACACACGCACTGGGGACGGTGACCATCACGGCCACCTACACCGGCGTCAGTTGCGCCAGCACCTCTACCTGCGCGTCGTTCACAGTAAACCCCGCAGCTCTGGTTTCTGTGACCCTGACCCCGACGGTCCCGGTCGTTGCCAAAGGCTACACGCTACAGTTCACGGCAACTGCCTTGTACACCGATAGCACTTCGTACAACGTCTCCAGCTACGCGACCACGACCTGGACCTCGAGCACCAGCGCGGTCACCATCAACAGCACGGGGCTGGCTACGGCTGCCAACGTAGGCTCTTCCACCATTACGGCCAGCTTCGGAGGCAAGAGCAGCAACACCACCATGACCGTGACCGCGGCCACGCTGGTATCCATCGCCATCACCCCGGCCAATCCCTCCCTGCCGGTCGGGGTTACGCAGCAACTCACGGCAATGGGAACCTTCTCCGACAGCAGCACGCTGAATCTGACGGCCTCCGCCTCCTGGACCTCGAGCAATACAGCCGCGGCGACGATTTCTGCCAGCGGTCTGGCTTCCAGTCTTGCCGTGGGCACGAGCACGATCCGGGCGACGGTAGGCGCGATCACCAACACCACCACGCTGACGGTGAACACCGCGACCCTGAGTTCCATTGCGGTCACACCAACAGGCGCTACGGTGCCGGTGGGCTCGTCTCAGCAATATACGGCCACGGGCACGTATTCGAATGGGACGTCGTTCAATATCACGTCCTTGGTCACCTGGTCATCCAACAATGCGAGGAAGATAAGCATGACCTCCGGCGGTTTGGCCACCCGCCTCCATCAAGGCACCGCCAACATTACCGCAACCAAAGGAGCGATCACAGGATCAACGCAGGTCTTTTAAGCTAGTCCGATTTACTCTGCATCGGCGATGCACCACGCTGATGCTGGTAGGGGGCGCCGGGGCCAGCCCGGCGCTTTTTTATTGGTGGTTGCGGGAAACCTGGTCTACCGCCGAGCCCTCATAACAAAGACTTGTATCTTCCGTGCTATTGAGACATCCTATCTAGGATGAAAAGCCTTCTCACCTTTGTCCTTGTGCTGGCAACCAGTTCGATAGCCCAAGAGCTAAAGCTTAATCCGCACCTCGACTACAACAGTGACAGTCAGGACGGCCCCCTCATCACGGGCAAAGAAGCTGCTGCTGCCGGGTTGGCGAAGGGCAAGGTGAATTACATCTTCATTTTTGAAGAGGGTTGATTCAACTCCAAGCGGCAGGCTCGCCGCTCCGTGACTCTCTATAACAAGTACAAAGACCGGGTCAACTTCGTCTTGATTGACATTGACCACAAGCTGGCTGCCGGCCAGCAGTTGCTGCTGGACAAGTATTTCCGCAACCTGGTTCCCCACGTGGTAATTCTGGACCCTTCGGGAAAAGCGCTGTACAACGAACCCGGTGAAGTCGAGGAAGGCCGGGTCAGCGGCATATTAGACCAGGCCCTGCGCGGGGCTTCGGTTAAACCCGAGTCCGAGCGGTGAACCAATTCCCGCATTGGTTTCCTGCTTTTGTCTGCTATCCTATAAAGCCGTGACCATCATTATCCTGTACGTGATTTTGGTGATTTCCACGTGCGCGCTGCTATGTGTGGGAATTGCCATGTATCTGCGCGTACGCCGGCTGGCCCGGGCTTCTGATACGCAATTCTGCCGCGCGGTGCAAGATGTTGCGGAATTCCCGGCGATCGAGCAGCCCGCACCCGGCCAGACAGCGGCGGAAACAGAGGTCGCGCAGTAGATAAACATTGGTAGAGCTTGTTTCAAAAAATAGGTTTTGTATCAGGGCACGACTTCAGTCGCGCCGTTTAGGCCTCAAAAAATGCGGCTTTAGTCCCTGAGGTTCTAAGCGTTCGAATCAATAAAGATATTTTGAAACAATCTTTAGAGACGTAGCATGCTACGCCTCTACGCGAGAATGCACTAGCGTATCCGCAAAGCAGGATTCTCAGTTCAATCTTTACAATTTCAAAATGCCAACTTCAATCTCATCTCCCGCAAATGAAAAGGTGCGCACCATCACCGTGGCGCACAGTCCTGATTCCGACGACGCGTTCATGTTCTATGCCCTGGCCACGGAGAAGGTCCGCGTGCCCGGCCTGCGCTTCGAGCACACGCTGTGCGACATTGAAACCCTTATGACGTGACCGCCATTTCGTTCCATGCCTATCCTTATTTGCAGGAAAAATATGCTCTGCTGCCCAGCGGAGGCAGCGTGGGCGAAGGTTACGGCCCCATGGTGGTTTCTCCGCGGGCAATTTCTCTCGACGCCATGCGGCAGAAGCTCATCGCCGTTCCCGGCACCATGACCACCGCCTATCTGGCGCTGAAGTTATTTGCCCCTCAGGTTCGCACCGAGGTTGTGCCCTTCGACCAGATCATTCCCCAGGTGCTGGCCGGCAAATACGAGGCTGGGCTCATCATCCACGAGGGCCAGCTCACCTTTGCCAAGAGCGGATTGCACAAGCTGCTCGACCTGGGCCAGTGGTGGCGCGAAACCACCACGCTTCCACTGCCGCTCGGCGGCAATGCCATTCGTCTTGATCTCGGCCTCGAGCTTATGCGCAGCGTGAGCAAGGCTTTGAAAGATAGCATCCAGTATGCGCTCAACCATCGCCCTGAGGCTTTGGCCTATGCCATGCAATTCGCCCGCGACCTGGATCCCGACCTAGCCGACAAGTTCGTGAGCATGTACGTGAATGAACGCACGCTGGATTACGGTGAAGATGGCCGCCGCGCCATCATTCGTCTATTGGAAGAAGGTCACAAGGCGGGCGTCATTTCCCACCGGCCCAAAGTCAAATTCATCGATTAGAGATTATTGTTTATTGTGGAACGTACCGCACTTTAGGCGCGGGCTCAGAGCCGTCCACGCTTTTCGGGATTGCCCGACTAGCGGGCGTGCATGTCGTGGAGCCCGTCATCCTTGGAGCTTCTGTTCCTTCGCTCTTGAAGTTATAGACGTGTAAGGTGTAACACAGGTCCTGGTTCGATGGAGTTGCACGGCCCAGGACGCGCTTGGGATCCAGACTAAGCAGGTTCGAGCGGGTGAAAGCTGGAGTTGCACTTTTGATTTCGGCGCGCGTTGGGTCCGAGACCCGCCCGAAATCAAACCCTGAAGCTCGCGCAGCATCAAGTCCGCTGGACTTGGC
>QIAW01000095.1:0-4702 GCA_003225655.1 Acidobacteriota bacterium | reverse complement strand
AGAGCCAGATTGGGCAATCGCATGGGCGCCACCTGCGGGTTAGTTAGACTCAAAGTTTCAAGATAAGCGAGCGCGAAATTTCCAAAGAATGTTACATATTGATGAACCCTCAACTGGAGAAACGGCAATGACGAGAGACGAGGCTTGGAATCTGGCCAACCATTGGGTAGCGGCTTGGAACGGTCATGATCTGGACTTGATCATGATGCACTATGAGGATGCAATCGAGTTGACTTCGCCAGTTGCCGCCCAGATGTTGGGGACGTCCGATGGCAAGGTAGTCGGAAAGGCAAACTTGAGAGCTTACTTTCAGCGAGGGCTGGAAGCCTACCCGGAACTCCACTTTCGCCTTGAGGACGTGCTCTGG
Source organism: Acidobacteriota bacterium (assembly GCA_003225655.1). GTDB lineage: Bacteria > Acidobacteriota > Terriglobia > Terriglobales > Acidobacteriaceae > QIAW01. Next base: position 4,335 of record QIAW01000095.1, on the reverse strand, counting down.
GGCGTAAACAGCGTGCTGCTCTACTACACAAATCAAAAGGGGACACGCACGGGAGAGTTCATGGAGCTGTCAGCGATTGGAAAAGTGGCTCGAGTGGTGGCAAACTACAGTGCCTAGCAAGTAGGATAATTCCTCGCGGCGGATCTGAGGATGTAGGCATACATATTAGATCTTGGCCAAGATGCACTCACCGAACGCTTACAAATTTCCCTGGACAACTGCTTGTGAAACAGGTTTCCTTGAAGCCTAAGCCAGCACCGCGTCCGTCTGGTAATACTTCCCAATCATGATACCGACTTCAATGGCAGATTCGATGTCGAGTCCCTCAAATTCAAAGCCAGCGCGGCGTATATCGGCGTAGCGCGTGACCACTTTGACGGTCAGGCGGATATTCTCGCTGCGGTCCACCAGAACCAGCTTGAGTTTGTTGCCTTCCTTGAATTCTCTTTCCGGCTCAATCATGAAACCACCGCGCGAGAGCTGCCGCAGCACTCCCACACGCTTGCCTTTGTCATCGGTTACATGGACCTGCGCTGTATAAGAGACTTCCACGCGCTCATGGCGGCGGCGCTCGCCGGTAATAGATTTTGCGGAAAAAAGCGGCTTCATTGAATGGGCTCCGGAAATGAAAAAATAGGGTCGATATCCACAGGCACGTTGCTGGCGGCCTCTAAGGCGGATTTTAACTCAGAAGGCATCTTTTCGTACCTGCCAAACCATGCCTCTGCCCGGGCGCGGTCTCCCGTGGCCTCGATCTCCAGCAGTTCCTGGGCCAGGGTGGCCAGAGCGCCTGGCATGCGCTCGTAATCAACCGTGTACTTCCCCGAGGCTGGGTCGAGGGTGATTGCCTTCCGTGGGCTTCAGCGATGCTGAAGCGTACGGTTCTGAAGATACCGGCGACATACGACGAGTAGTACTCTTCCAGCCGCTCCTTGGGAAGCGCGCCGCGGTCCACCAGCCACTTCAGGCCGTACATACCCACGACATCGGCTTTGGCCTCTTCCAACCCGGAATACAGCGGGCCTATGGCCTCGCGGATATCCACCTGCTGGCCATTCCTGTGAGCAAAGTCCGGTCCCAGACCGTGCGAAATCTCGTGCATCATGGTGGAGGCAAGATAGCCTTCGCCCGACGCCTTGGCCGCCTGCTGCGGCTGCATGATCTGGCGGGCGAGCGGCAGGATGATGTCATTCACCCGCGCGTCCATAAAGTTCTTGAAGAAGATTTTCTTCGTGCCTTTCGCCTGATGAATACGCGGATCGTTGGGCAGATTGTCGGCCACCGCCTGGTAGCCGTGGCGCAGGTCGCCGGCGCGGAAGGGCGCGTCCATCACCTCCATGGGCGTGAGGTGGCCGCGTTTGGAGGGACGGTCTTCGGGCTTGAGCGGCAGCGCATCCTGAATATCGGGAACATATTTCTGGAAGACCGCCAGCTTCTGGCTCTCAGCATCATTGCGCACCAGCACCGCCGGGCCATAGGAGGTCTTTACCCCGAGAACGTCATCCAAATAAGTTTCATAAGGCGCCATGATCACATCGAATTTTGGGTCTTTGAGGTCAAGCCAGGCAAGGTCACTTTGGTAATAATCGTCGCTCAACAGGGCATCGGCGCGCAGCCGCAGGAAACTGGCGAACGCGGCATCATCACTGAGTGTCGCTGCCTGACGCAGTTCATTTGCCGCCGGCTCCAGGAACGAACGATAGGCAATGTGGTAGGGAATGCCTTCCAGTTCCTTCCCTTTCTGCCGGATCACGGTATAGCCACTGTAGATCTCAGCCTTTTTGTCGGGATGGTCTTTTACATATTGCTCCAACTGCTCGTGTGTAACTCCCGCAGGATAGAATCCGCGTCCGGGTGACAGCGGTTCCGTGCCAACGAAAGGTTTGTTTTCCGCCAGCAGGTCATAGCGGCTGCCCTGGATTCGCAACATGCGCACCAGCTTCTGGTCTTTGGGATTGCTGCTGCCCAACAGCGATTGATACAACGTAAGCCCCTCGGGATCGCTCTGCCGCCAGAAAATGTCTTCCATGTAGTGGCAGGCGTTCACCAGGTGGCTCACCAGCTTGACCTCGCGCGGCGTCAGCTTCTCACTATCAAAGGTGACTTTGACCGGCTTCCACTGCGCCAGCTTCTTGTCGAGTTCCGCCCTGGGAGCGGCGTTCACAGGCAGAATCCAGAGCAGAAGCAAACCAACAACCAGCAGTTTGTTCATGATTAGAATTATTGTAACAAGGCTAATCGAGATTGAGTCATTGAGTCATCGGGTCATTGAGTGATTGAAAATTAAGTAATTGCGAAATTTGGCAACTATGAAACTGGCGCCGAACGCAAATCACAATTATCAAATTACCCAATTACTAAATTTCTCAATGGCTCAATGATTCAATGACTCAATGGTTTATCATGCTCTTCGCATGCGCTTCCCTTCACCGCAAACGCTGCTCATTGACGCTGACGCCACGCTGTGGGAAAACAACATCTATTTCGAGCGGGCCATTGCAGACTTCACTTCATTTCTCAATCACCGCGAATTCACGCCGCAGCAGGTGCGGGAGAAGCTGAATGAGGTGGAGCGCGAATCCATCCGCAAGCACGGATATGGCCTGAACGGCTTTATCCAGGCCCTGGTTGACACCTTTGAACGCATCTCCATTGAACCGCTCACGCCCGCGCTGCGCGAGACCATTCACGGCTTTGCCCGCACCATTGCCTCATTCTCGTGACCAAAGGAGACCTACTCGAACAATCAGGCAAACTCGAACGCTCCGGATTGAAGCAGCACTTTAACAGCGTCGAGGTGGTAGCAGAAAAAGACATTGTCACCTACAGGACAATCATTCAAAAGCACAATCTGCATCCGCCCATCACCTGGATGGTTGGAAACAGCCCAAAATCAGACATCAATCCGGCGCTGTTGGCCGGCCTGCATGCGGTTTTCGTGCCCCACGACAAAACCTGGATCCTGGAGCACGAAGAGCTGTGCCAGCCACCGCAAGACTGCCGCCTTCTCGTCCTCGACCGTTTTGCCCAGCTTTGTGAGAACTTTTGAAGTAGCGCCGACGGCCCGCCGGCTGTCGTGTGGGCATCCTTGCCCACACATCCTCACAAGAACTTTTCGGCGATTGCCGGGTTAACATCCCAGAAGACCTCTGGCCATATCTATCGTCATCTATCATCACCAGGACCTAACCTCCGAGGGAGAAATTCCCGGCAGACCAATTGGAGCCGAGGGTAGTTCCAATCTCCATCGGAGATTCTTCGCCTACGGCTTCAGAATGACAGCCTCGTAATGATAGAGTTCTGAGCGTATCCTGTTCAGCGATAACTAGCTTGGAACCCGTCTCTCGCGCTTTGCGTGCGATTCGGCAATACTCATAATGTTCTGGCAAGCGGTCCGTGGTAGATCGAGCCGAGTGAGCCAAATGCCGCGCCGAGCCCGCGCTAGCAGTTGGCGAGGGCGCAGCAACGACCCTAGAGCAAGTGAAAGGGGAGCGTTGCGGGAGCCCTCCGAACAAAGACAATGACCCTCAGGCCCACACAATCGCGTCTTCTTCTGCTCACCTATCGGTGCCTTGCCGAGCTCGGCCCGATGCTGGCCGGCGAGCGTGATTTTAAAGAAGTCACGCATTCCATGTTGCGTTCCATGATGGAAGCCGTGGCCGCCGGTGAGGGAGCGCTCTTCACCTTCTGCCCCAACCCGGCCCAGCTCAGAGTCGCTGCCTGGAGGGGTTCATGCGCTGGAGACTGCACCCGATCCTTTGACGCTGCCCGCACACGAGCAGGGAAAGTTCCTGAGCTCGAATGGCAATGTAGCTCCTGAGATGTTCAAATGCATCCTGCCTCTGCGGGTGGGGGCGAAGCTGGCGGGAATGGTGGGGCTGGGAGCCAGGCTTGAAAACTCAGGCACGTCCGACAAACCCGTTTGCGGCTATGGCCCCGTGTAACTCGCGGCGCTGGCGGCTTTTTCTCATTATGTGGCGCTGGCTGTGCACAACCACTACCTGACGGAATCTCTGCAGCGCGGCGTGGTGGAGCATTTGCATCTGCTCGATTCGGTGCACAAGTTCTGCGATCAGGCCATGGAGGTCTTTGCCTCCGCCATCGACGCCAAAGAATATCGCAGCAGCCCGCACTCTTTGCGGGTGGGGCGTTATGCCGCCGCCATGGGATCGGCGCTGGGCCTGAATTCCAACGAAGTCGCCGAGTTGCGCGCCGCCGGATATCTGCACGACATCGGCAAAGTTGCCGTGGATAAGCACCTGTTCATGAAGCCGGCGCCGCTCGATGCGCAGGAGTTTCGCGAAGTGGCGGACCACACCGTCGTCGGCCATCGCA
>QIAW01000094.1 GCA_003225655.1 Acidobacteriota bacterium | reverse complement strand
ACGTTCCGTGAGGGCGCCGCGCCGGTAGTTATGTGCGCCAAGTTGGAGGGCTGACCGTAGTAGAAGGCGCGCACCCGGAGGGTCGCTCGCCTCTGGGGCGGCTCGAAGGCATAACCGAATGCATTGGTGCCGCGATCGAGGAGGGCCCGCACCGCGAACTCCGCGCCCTGGGAAGGCTTCATCTCCAGCAGATAGCCGTCTTCATCACTGGCATGGTCGCTCCAGGTGAGCTGGAAGCCGCTCACCGTGGATGAAACGAGGGCCGCTTTCAGGTCCGTGGGTGCGGCCTTGGCAGCCGACTCCGCGCTGCGGATCGACAGCTTGGCGGCCGGGACGCCTTCAGGAATTGTGTGGGGCGGCGCCCAACTGTAGTCTTCCGGGCGGGCGTACCTGCGGGTGTACTCTTTGTCCGAGAGCGCGTCGGGCAGGGCCACCTCCACCGCATTGGAAGCCGGTCCGTAGTAGGGGCGGACGCGGTAGTACCAATCCGTCTCAGGCATCAGGTTGGGATGTGTGAAGGTCTCCTGATCGGGCGGGAAAAACCCCAGTGTCGTGAACTCGCCTTGTGGCTCGGTCGCGTACTCCACAATATAGCCAGCGGCGTTCGGCGCAGGTTCCTTCCACGTGAGCTTGACATCGATGGGCGAAAGCAGCGCGGCCCTGAGCGCGACGGTTTGAAGCGGAATTTGAGAAGGACTTTGAGACGAAGTGGGAGAGTTGCCCGGCTCGCGGCGCGAACAGCCAGCCAAACCACCGACAACGAGCGTCACCGCCAGCGTCTTCAAAACCAGGGTCTTCAAAGTGAAGAAAGCGTAGGTCTTCAAAACGAAAGTCTTCCAAGCTAAACCCAGGGATTTCGTTGTTGGTTGTTTCACGCCCGGTTCGAGTAGGTATCTCAAGTGGTATGGATGGAACCCTTCCCGGCGGATCCAACAAGACGCGGACCACGCCGGGAGGGGGCTGCAAAATAATCTACTTCTTCCAGAACTTGATGCTGCTCCACGTAGCCGTCACCGGCCCCTTGCCGCTGGATGTGCGATAAGTGCCAAACTTGTCGTAGAGTGAGCCTTGGCCGCCTGTCTTGGTCTCTTTCAGCGAACCATTGATGTAGACCTGGGTAGTGTGGGTCCCGGTATTGGTAATGGTGTTGATGCGGACCGCAGTACCGATGGTGTAAGAGGCCAGCGTGTTGCCGCCCTCGACCTCATAGAGCGAGCCAGGCTTCTTGACCGCGATCATGTTCCATGGCCCGATGTTGTCCTGGAAGGTCTGCTTCAAGTTGATTCTGTCGCCGCCCAGACTGTTTACCGTCACCGTGCCCTGGAACTGGCTCTGGGCCGAAGTCATGTTGGCATAACGCCGCTCGGCCAGACCGCTGGAAGCCCCGCAACCTCTTATCTGGAGTGAGAATGAGGGTGAGTAGGCTGTCCATCCAGTGCCGATCTGGGCATTGGCTTCCACTGCGAAGAGGCAGACCAGTACGACCACCACAAGTGCATGGATCCTGAACATCTTCTTCATTAGAGTGTTCCTCCGTTTGGAACGTTTTCAAATTGTTTTCATATTGCAGGCCGCAGGCTAATCGCTATAAATCCGGCCTGTTTAAGCCTGGCTGAAACGAACTATCTTGCACCACAATCCGGGATCATCTCCCGTCTGGCGGAACATCATACAGAGTTCATCCAGAAATTCAATAGGGATTATTAAAATTTCGAATCAATAGAACGTTTCATTGAATCCGGCCTGCGTGGAACAGGATGGGTCAAAGTCTCCCTGCCAAACAAGTGCTGGAACAGTTACAAAAGTTGACGACGAAGCAAGCAGCTTGTTTTGTATAAGTTGGCGGCAACAGTCCGGGGTGCTTTGTCGGGGAGAGCGGACGGTACGCTGAGGCAAATTCTGGCTTGGGCTGACACCCTTTCGAGTGAGAAGCTCCTGCGTCTGGAGACCTGCCCGGCGTCCTGGTTTGTCGCAGTGTGGGCAGGACGCCGGCGCTACTGCAAACTAATCCACTCCTGTCTAATCGCCGTATTTGACCGAGCAGCCATAGGGACGGGTCGCCGCGTTGGCAATCGGCTTTCCGGCAGACGCCTGCTCCAGGGCTTGGGATACATAATTCGTCGAGCTGGCGATGTCGGCGGCATCCGTGGTCGGATGGTCATCAATGGCGCCGTTGTAGATAAGGTTTCCGCTGGGATCAATGATGAACATGTGCGGCGTTGTCTTGGCTCCGTAGAGGTGGCCGAGTTCGCCCTTGGGGTCGAGCAGCGCCGCGGTGGGGGCGGCATTCATCTTCTTCAGATAATCATTTTCCTGGGCGGCGGTTACATATCCCTGGGCTCCGGGAGCGGAGGAGACTACGGTAAGCCACACTACGCCCTTTTGCGTCCACTGCTTCTGCAGCTTCTGCATGTTTCCGCTCTCATAATGCTTGCGGGTATAGGGGCAGCCCTGATTGGTCCACTCCAGGACGACGAACTTGCCCTTGTAATCAGAAAGCTTCTGCACTTTGCCGTTGCTGTCGGTGGCGGTGAAATCGGGGGCCGACTCTCCAACCTTGGCGGCGAATGCGGCAAGCGAAAAAAGTGCCAGCAAACTCAGGATCAAAACAGTGAAATAGCGTTTCATGGGGGAGTCCTCCTTGTATCCCTAAAATGCTACCAAAATCGGAGGGCGTTGTGGGAGGGGCGCAGGTGGTATGGGATCAGGGATAAGCATGCGCGCCTTTTTTTCAAGCTCTAAAAACGTGTGGGTAGAATGCCCACACGACAGCCGGTGGAACTCCGGCGCTACTCTTTTTTCAGGATCGAGCAACATGGTTGTGCCAAGCAACTACGGGAGCATCAACCTCATAGGCTTTGCCGTCGAGCAGGACCACTCCGCGCAGGCGGGTAATGGGTTTTAACAACTGCTCCGATTTTTTCAGGTCAATGTGGATAGCCGTAGCCTCGGAGTGAACCTGCTGCGGAGCGGCGTTCTCGATCTGATCTTCATCCTTGGGGAAGAACGTGGCGTTCGCAACCCGCTTCCCTGTGCGCAGGGTCAAGACGAAAACATCTTTGCGCGTGAGCACTGATTGCTTCCAGGTGCGCGGCGCGGGTCGAGGCAGGCTTTCTTTCGTTTTGGCGAACAGGTCGTGATCGGCAGATGGTTTTGCGGCGTCACCCGAGACCGGCAACGACAGCGCGACTTCTCCGTGGCCGGGGATGCAGGTCTCGCGGCAGACAATCCACTTCACCGTGGCCGCAAGCGGGATAGTTGTGCCCGGCTTCAAGCCAGCGGGCGGCTGAATGGAAACCATGAAGAGCACCTGATCTTCGTATCCGTAATCCATGAGCGGCGGGATCGGAAGGCGCCCCGGCGCCGGCCACTCGATGGCGCCCGCTTGAAATCCTACGGGCAGCTTCCACTCGACTGTGGGAGGCTCGCCGGAGTCGCCGGGATTGATCCAATAAACATGCCAGCCTTTTTCCAGGTCGAACTTCAAGCCTGCTTGCAAGGTGCGTCCGGGGGTGATGGAAGCATCTTGAGCAACCAGATCAACCTTGAGATGCGGGGCCGAGATGGGAGCCGCCCAGGCTGGCGCCGAGAACAGCAGCAGAACGCAAGCCAGGACAACGGCGGACGGGAAAGCGCACGAAGAAATAGCACAGAGAGAGACGCGAAGAGATCGAACAGGCATATCTGGAAAATTACAACTGGCGGAGAAGGAATGCAACTTAGAAGCAGGTCAGTTATCGGCTTCTGTCGCCGAAGGGAATGTAGGCAAGATGCCTGCCTGACGGCCGGCGAGACGCCGGCGCTACTATTTCAAATTCATCTATGCTATGGAGCGGCCAGTTCGCTTGAGCTCAAAAGTATCCGTGAACCCGGAGCTGAAGCTTTGCGGCGCGTATTTTGGCGGCGGATACATGGCCGGCGAAGAGTAGCTTCCCATGGATTCCGGCAGCATGCTGTCTAACTGCACCGGGGTCCACACGTTGACCGCCTTGCCGATGATCAGCGCCTGCTGCGGCATCTTGAAATGCATGGCCTTTTGATGTGAGAGCGGATGAGGAATAAGCGTGAGTTCCTCCGCATCCTGCTGGCACCAACAGCAGCAGTAGCCATAGCGGTGCTGGACCAGGTAAATGGGCCGGCTCCAGAGAGATTTCCCCTGGCCAGGCCGCACTTCCCTCTGCTCCTGATCAATTTCAACCAGCGAACCGGGAGGAAGAATATCTGCCATGGTGTCATCTCTGAATCCGACGAACGCATAACGGTAGCAGGCGGGATGCAGCTTCTTTTGCACCTCTTCAGGCACATTTCCCCAGCGTTCGGGATCGGGACCCAGCAGATAAGTCTCGCGCAGACTAATCTGCGCATCGAAGTTTAAGCGCAGGCCGGAATCATCCTCCGGGTCATCGAGAAGAGGCACATCAATGTCTGGTTCTGCAGGTTGAACACAGGAGCCACCGGTCTTGTGCACGTCAATGCCGCAGAGCCGCAGCAGTTGTTCGCAGGTGACTTTCATGCAGATGGCAAAGCTATAGATTTGATGGATGGTGGGAACCAAACCATTCTCGATCTCGGCCAGACCCTCACTGGAAATGTAGTACTCCGAATTTCCCCGGGCCTCGGCGATCAGGCTGCTGACATGTTCAATGTCGGCTCGTCTTATGAAGCGATCTTCGCGGACCTGCCGTATCCATTTCCCCATACTCATACGCATTCATCCGTTTAAAAAAAAATAAGTGCGTCACTTAAAAAATATATTGGGGGTTGGTAACGAAACCGATTGTCTCTCAAGACCGGCGAATTGCAGCCATTTCATTTGTAAAAACTTTGTCAAAATCCCAGCCAAGCGTCAAGATGCGCCACGATTTCCTGTCACAAGCGCTCTTCGGACTAGACCCGTTTCGGAACCGAATGTACGGCGCCGGTGAACTCGTGCCCTGATACACATCTCGACCAGGCTTTCCAAATCGATCATGAAACGCTCTAGAAAAGCCAAACGCTCACGACCCGGCCAATGATTTCAGCCTCCACCGGAAAGGTGAAGCGTCTTACCGTCATCTTCGAAAGAGGATGAGGCAATAATGTCAACTCCGGCCCGTCTTGCTGGCACCATCCACAACTGTGGCCCTGGGCGTGGCTAATCACATATACCGGGCGCTCATGCATTGTCTTCCAGGCAAAGCCTGCGGTGGAGGTCTGTCTGCGGTCAATTTCCACCAGAGAACCTGGAGGAACCAGGTCTCCCATGCTGTCATCTTCTGTTCCGATCAACGCATACTGATAGCGCGAGGGATTCAGACGTTCCTGCAGAGGAGCGGGCAAATCATGCCAGGCCTGGGAATCGGTATGCAGCAGGCCGGTCTGCCTCACATCAAAGTGCATGTTGAAATTCAATTGAAGAGAAAAACCCAGCTCCCGCAGGTTAATGCGCACCAGCTCGGTCCGCTCCAGCAGGCTGGAATTGGCCTCAAATGGATCTACCCCAAACGCCTGCATGACCCGCTCATAGGGAATCCGCAGGCAAACAGCCAGACTAAAAAGTTTGTAGATGCTGGGAGTGGAGCCGCGCTCGATCTCTGCCCAGGTGGCGGGAGAGATGTAGTAGTCAGGGTTTCCCTTCTCTTCAGCAATCGAACGGCTTACCCGTTCGATCTCCGTGAGATTGGGGACGCTATCCGTCTGCAGCCTTCTGCTCAGGACCTCTGAATTAGTTGGCTCCATGGAAACCTCAAATCGGCTTCAATAAGAACAGAATCCCATACCATTCAAGCGCTGCCATTCAGCCATGAATGCAAAAACTTAGGTCCAAAAAGGAAACGAGGGGGAAACTCTACCTCATAACATTC
>QIAW01000577.1 GCA_003225655.1 Acidobacteriota bacterium | reverse complement strand
TGTGCTCGCTGGTGCCAAAAGCTTCGCTGGGCACAGTGACCACGTGGGCCTCGTGCAGCAGCTTGCGGGCAACATCAGCCGGAGACTGGATGCCCTTGCGTCCGAAGAAGGCAGACACGTTGGGAAAAACATAAAACGCGCCATTGGGCTTGGCGCAACGGATGCCGGGAATCTCGGCGAGGCCCTGCAACACCCGGTCGCGCAGACGGATGTAATCGGCACGCATCTCGTCGATGCACTCCTGCGGACCGGTGAGCGCAGCTACGCCCGCCTTCTGCACAATTGAGGTGCCGCTCGAGGTGGATTGCGATTGCAGCTTCTGCATGGCCTTGATAATAGGAGCAGGGGCGAGGGCGAAGCCCAGCCGCCATCCGGTCATGGCGTAGGTCTTGGAGAGCGAACCAATAATCACCATATGCTCTTTGGTTTCATGGTATGCGCCCACGGAGATGCGCGCGCCCGAAAAATCCAGATAGGCATAGCACTCATCGGCGATGACGTAGATGCCGCGCTCATGGCACAACTGTGCGATGGCTCGCATGTCTTCAGGTTTCACCACCGCGCCTGAGGGATTCGACGGCGAGTTCAGGATCAGCGCCTTGGTCCGCGGAGTAATGGCCTGCTCAATCATCTCAGGCGTGAGCTGAAAGCCGTTGCTCTCTTCGCTCTCAACGAAGATAGGGGTGCCGCCGGCGTACTGGATGATGTCTTTAAACGAGACCCAATAAGGAATGGGTAGAATGACCTCGTCGCCATGATCCACCAGCACCTGGATGGCATTGAAGAGCGCCAGCTTACCTCCGGTAGAGGCGATGCATTCCTCGCGATTGTAATTCGATCCGAAATCGGCGGCGTGGCGCTTCACGATGGCATCACGCAGCTCGGTGATGCCGCCCACCGCCGTGTAGCGGGTGAAGTTGGAGTTGATGGCGGCAATGGCAGCGGCTTTTATATGTTCGGGGGTGGAGAAATGCGGCTCACCCGCGCCGTAATCCACCAGGTCGGCGCCCTGTTCGCGGAGCTTCGAGGCTTCGTTGACGACGGCGAGGGTGGCCGATATCTCAATGCGGTTGACACGGTCTGCGAGAAGTTTGCTTTTCAGTATTGGGGTCGTGGTCATGGTTCAATATTCCAATTCAAAATTTTGATGGACTAAGTCTTTCCGTTCAATTTTTCCAGAAGCTGCTTTTCCACCGGCTCGGGGACAAGTCCCGTGACCGCGCCTCCCAGTTGCGCGATCTCGCGCACCAGCCGCGAACTGAGATAGGAATACGCCAGCGCCGGCATCATAAAAACCGTCTCCAGCCGGGGCTCGAGCTTGCGATTCATCAAGGCCATCTGCAGCTCGTATTCATAATCGCTGATGGCGCGAATGCCGCGCAGCACCGCCTGCGCCTTTTTTTTCACCGCGTAATCCACCAGCAGGCCGTCGAAGGTGTCTACGTCTACGTTTTTCCAGCGTTTGCTGCGCACGATGCTCTCCAGCATTTCGCGGCGCTCAGAGACGCTGAACAGCGGCTGCTTTTCCGAATTGCGCAAAATCGCGACTGTGAGCCGGTCAAAAATCTTGCCGCCCCGCTCGATTAAGTCAATGTGTCCGTTAGTCGGCGGATCAAACGAGCCGGGATAAATGGCGATGACTTTGTTCAAGACGCGGCCTCAGGAGTGCGCGAAACCGGAAGTATAGATTTTAATTGCGCCCGGCTATTTCAGTCCAACGAATTACAGCAATTTCATCGAGGAGGTAGGAGGGAATTGCATACCGCGGATTTCACGGATTGCGCGGATTTATTGATTCACCGCAAGAGACACAGAGAAAAATAGGCTTGGGCCCAATTGTCATTGAGCCCAAGCCCGCAGAGAGATGCCAGCTCTCGTGAGGAAATCTGTGAATATTCGTTGATCCGTGGCGAAATTATTTTCTGGCCGCCATCTTAATCGGCGGCTCGGATTTAGAGTGGGCTGCCTCTTTGCCGTGGGCAGGAGGATTGGCTGCGGCTTCGGCGCCATTGGTGCGCGCACCAGCGGGCTCTTTCACCAATCCCACGGCCTTGCGGACCTCGGCTTCGAGTTTGGCGGCCACGTCTTTATTCTCTTTAAGGTAGAGCTTGGCATTTTCGCGTCCCTGGCCAATGCGCTCGCCGTTGTAGCTGTACCAGGAGCCGGATTTTTCCACGATGTTATTGTTCGCAGCCAGGTCAATCATGTCTCCCAGTTTGGAGATGCCTTCACCGTACATAATGTCGAACTCGGCCTCGCGGAAGGGCGCGGCGGTCTTATTCTTCACAACCTTGATCTTGGTGCGGGAGCCGACCACGACGTCGCCTTCCTTCAGTGCCTGGATGCGGCGGATATCCACCCGCACCGAGGAATAAAACTTGAGGGCGCGGCCGCCGGTGGTGGTCTCGGGATTGCCGAACATCACGCCGATCTTTTCACGGATCTGGTTGATGAAGATCATGCAGGTGCCGCTCTTGGAGACGATGCCGGTCAGCTTGCGCAGGGCCTGCGACATCAGCCGCGCCTGCAATCCCATGTGGCTGTCGCCCATCTCGCCTTCGAGTTCCGCTTTGGGAACCAGAGCGGCCACCGAGTCGACGACCAAAACATCAATGGCGCGCGAGCTGACCAGGGTCTCAGCGATTTCCAGGGCCTGCTCGCCGTAGTCGGGTTGGGAGATTAGGAGGTTATCCACATCCACACCGAGCTTCTTGGCGTAGATGGGGTCAAGCGCGTGCTCGGCATCAATGAAAGCGGCCATACCGCCGGCCTTCTGCGCCTCGGCCACCACCTGCAGGGCGACGGTGGTCTTGCCGGAAGACTCCGGGCCAAAGATTTCGACCACGCGTCCGCGGGGAAAGCCGCCTACGCCCAGCGCCGCGTCGAAGGAGATGGCGCCAGTAGGAATCACCGAAATGGGTAAGACCTCGCGCGAGCCCAGGCGCATGATCGAGCCTTTGCCGAATTGTTTTTCGATTTGTGAGAGCGCCAGATCAATTGCTTTGCCGCGTTCGTCGCTTGCCATGGTGAGGTCTCCTTCTTGTCAGGGCACAGCCTCAGGCTGTGATTTTCGAGTCTTTAATTCTACTCGCCGAGGATTATACACAGGATTAAAATAAATAGCGAATAAAAAGCGAATTATAAGGTTCCCGATTACGAAGTACGATTGTTGCTCGGGAAGATGGGATTGACGTCACTCATTACGGTTCACCAGAGAACTTCTCCCCTGATCAAGAGGAGCGGTCTATGGAGTACGGCGGAGATCCCTTTACTTTACTTCGTACTTCTTAAACCGTACTTCGTAAATCACTCCAGCGACTTAGCGAACGCCTCAGCGCTGCACAGGCCAGTGGCGGTCTGGACCACGAGGCGGAAGCTTAGCCGATGTGTACGCCACAGCTCGCGGGGCAGCCATGCTTTGAGCTGGTGGGGTGAGACGTATTGCGTCCGCAGCTTGGTGCGTTCGTAGTAGGTGTAGCGGAGAGAAACCGCGTCACTGGGCCGGAAGTTGTCGCCTCCGATTTCGAGCTCAAGAAACGCGGGGCTGTGAAAATCCATCATAGGCACGGGATAAGGAGCAATGGAGCGAATGAAGGCCGGCAGCGGCTCCGGCTTTAATTTTGTAGTGGGCAAAACGCGCAGCTCGCGGGGCGCGGAAAAGTGCAGATTGTCGTTGAAGACAGAGAGCCTCAGAGGAATACCCCGGGCGTAGAGGTTGCTGAAATCTTTCAACTCATTAGCGGGGATTTGGGCGCGCAACTCCTGGGGTGAAACGAAGGTCACATCCGCCATCAGACTCGACATGCTCGTAGGATCGCCGCCAAAGGCCACATCGGAATCTTTGGTAAAGCCGCGGCCCCGCAGCACGACGGCGGCTTTCTGGTCGTCTTCTTCGCGTGAGGCATCAGCTCGCAGCTCTGCCGGTTCGATGGCTTCAAGCACAGGGCTTTCTTTGCTGACCACAATGATCTTTTGCTCCTGAGGATGGCTTTTTTTGCTGGGATAAGGATAGGCCTTGTCTTCGGCCGAGGCCGCAAGTATGCCCGGTTTGGCTAGAAACTCCCTGGGAATCGTTACCTGGATGTGCCGCAAGTCGAGTGTCTTGCCGGACAGATAGCTGAGCGCATCATCGCCTTTTTGCCACGCGTCTGCTCCGTCGGTGAGATAGACACGGGTGGTGGGAATCAGGTTTCTGCCATAGAAGACGACGCCCGTCGTGGGCGAACCTTCCACAAAGCGCAGGGGAGGCCCGATGAGCTGCGGGTCCTCCATCAGATAAGCGGGCGGAGCGCCGCGGCCGGCGTCTTCCTCCGGCTTTTTCCCCGCAGTAACCTCGGATACATACGCACCATGCGGATTACCGCGGCAACCTTCGTAACAGACGACGGGGATCGCAGGATCGTAGATCGCCAGGTGCAGTTCCGCCGGGGTCTCTTCGGTGTCGTTGCATCCCTGGCAGGGAACCTCGCCTTCGGTTTTTATGGGCACCGGCCAACGCGACAGACGATGAGGCCGGTCCCACACTTCAATCCATGCCGCCCTGATGCCGTGAGTGTTGGAGATGGTGTAGTGAAGGTGCTGAACCGACTCTTCCGGTTGAGGCTCCTCTTTCAGCTTATCGGCCTGCGACTCAATCTTGAGTATGCGGCCGCCGGAGCATTCTTGCGTTGCGTCTTGGGCTTGCGCGGAAGAGATCGCCAAAACGGCCAATATCGGCAAGAGGATGCGAAGGTGATGGAATCTTATCAATGGAATCGTATCAGGCCCAAGTTGTGGGCTTACAATCTTTAACCATACGGCGGGAAAAAAGCAATTTCGCACAACGGAAGTGGGACTGATTCAAAGTGCAGAATGCACTCCACGACCTCAAACATAATGGAATCCTGTTGCTTACCGGCGGCGACGGGCAAATGGCGCAGGCGCAGGCTTTTTGCTGGCATCGTAGTTTTTAGGATAGACCACCACGCTGCGGCCGGAACCTTCGCCGGTGCTTTCCGTCCGAAGATCGCTTTGGTCGCGCAGGGCCAGGTGGACGATGCGGCGCTCGCGTGAACTCATCGCGCTAAACTGATACGGCATGCCAGTCTTGCGGACGCGCTCGGCGGCCACCTCCGCGGCGGTGCGCAGTTCCTGCATGCGCGAGGCCCGATAGCCGCGGCAATCAAAGCTGATCTTGGTGTGCTCATCAGGACCCAAACGCAGGCTTTCATAGGCCAACGTCTCGAAGGAGCGCAGCAGTTCGGCGCCGCGATCGAGCATGGTTCCGCTGTCCGGGCCGGCGAACTCAACCAGGATTTCGGGTACGTCTTCGAAAGCGGCATCCAGTTGCGGATCTACAGTGATGCGGTACTTGAGCTTGAAGGCTCCGGCGGCGAGCAGTCCTTTGAGCAGGTCGTTGATCCTGTGGGCGGCGGCAACTTTATCGGCGATGGGCATGCGAATCGATTTTACTGTGCGGGGGAAGTTTCCTGCACGAGTGAAATAGATCAGTGACAAATCGAATCGACTGCGCAGGCGCGTGTGGAGTAAGCATAAAACAGAAGTGCCGTACTTGCGCTCCACGCTGTTCCCTTTACCGGCTACGTTCCCCGCAAGCGTGGAGTGCTGATCAGCAGCATGGCGACGCCGGCCACCTGCAGCACCAGTCTCACCAGCGCCAAAAGGGATGCTATGCCTCCGCGGTAGACAAGCCAACTCGCCAAGGTGGGGATCAGGGATATCCCGATCATGCCCAGAACCTCAAGAACCGTGAGGGCCAGATAGACAATGCGGGCCCAGGCGCGGCCGGCGGAAACCTCAGCGGTGATGAACCACCAGAAAACGAATACCAGCACCGGCAAGACAGGAATGTTGGCCAGATGAAAAGAAAGGCGGGACCAGGTGAGCAGGACGCCCAAAGCATTGACTCCCAAGGCAAGCCAAAGAAGGTTGATCCCGCTCATAGCACGGCTAGATCGAGCCATCAGTTTTTCCTTCGGGCTTCAAAGTTTTTGCCGCCAATCTCCGAGTAGGTATACCACATAACAAACACGGAGCTGGCGTCCGCTCCCTTGGCGCCGCTAGCTATTTATTTTTCTTGCGCAGGCGTTTGAGTTGCAGCTCTTTAATCTCGCGGCCCAGGCTGGTCTGGTTCATGGCCCACTGCTGTACCAGGTTGATGACGTTGCTGGTGGCCCAGTAGAGAGCCAATCCCGAGGCCACCGTCCAGGTGAAGATGCCGAATGTCAGGGGCATGAAGGTGTTCATCATGCGGCGCTGGGCCGGATCCATGCCGGGCATGGGCGTGGCACGCTGCACAATGAACATGGTGGCAACGGTGATGATGGGCAAAAGGTGCCAGAGGTCGGGAGCGCTGAGGTCGTGAATCCACAGCCAGTGGGCCTGGCGAAGTTCGATGGTGTTGGCCAGGACGGCATAAAACGCGTACAGAATGGGAAGCTGCAAAATCAGTGGCAGACAGCCGCTGAGGCCGTAGGGATTTATGCCATGGCTGCGATAAACGGCCATGACCTCCTGTTGTTTCTGCTGCTGTTTTTCCTGGTCGCGAAAACCGTACTTTTCATATTTCTTATTGATGACCTGGATCTCGGGCTGCACCTTCTGCATCTTGAGCGAGGTCTTCATTTGGGTGATGCGCAACGGCAGGAAGATCAGATTGACGATGAAGGTCAGCAGCACGATGGCCCATCCCCAATTTGGGATGAGGCGATCGTGGATCCAGTTGAGAGCGCGGAAGAGCATCTTGGCGAACCAGCCGAAGGTGCCGAAGTCAATTACCCCTTCCAGGCTTGGGCCTTCACCAGGAGCGCTGTTCAAGCTGCGGGCCCTGGTGGAATTGAGTACATCTAAGTCCTTAGGGCCAACGAACAGCTCGGCTTGCGTCGTTCCACTCGGGTTCCCCACCCCCAGACCCAGCAGATGCACGATCTCTTTCTCGCTCTTGGGATTGCTGGGATCTTTGAGCATCTCCATGGTGGTGTGCAGCGTGACCATCGTGGACGACTGCGGAGCTGCCGGCATGAAGACCGCGGCAAAATACTGATCGGTGACGCCCGTCCAGTAGAACGGGCTAGCTATGGTATTGCCACCTACCACCCAACTATTGCTCTTGAACCAGTGGCTTTCAAAGGCGGCCTGCCGCTGGATGCCCTCCGAGGTTTGCCAGTTCAGGCGGCCGGTGGCATAGCCTGCCGGGTTGGTCTAGTCTCCGAGCGAGGAGGGCCAGGCAGGATAGGCCTGCACCAATTGACCGTTGCGGGTGACCAAGGTCTCAACCTTAACGACATAAGATTTATCGAAGCTGAAACTCTTGTGGATGGTGACATCTTCGCCGGCATAATCAAAAGTAATCGTTTGTGGCGCGTCCAGGTGAAGACCAGCGATGGTGTTCTTCTTTACATCGAGGCTTTGCTTGCCGCGGCCCTCTTGCGCTATCTCGGCAACGTAGAGCACGTCATTCAGTTTCTTGCGCAGACCCTCGTCGTAGGTCCACATTGAAAGCGGAAATCCCATCTGGGCGGCAGCCGGGGCATTTACCAGATCAAGCGGATTTCCCTTGTCGTCCTTATATTTTTTGAGGACCCATGATTTCGCCTGCGCGCCGCGATTGGTGAAGGTGATCTTGTAAAAATCATTCTGCACTACCGTCTCAATCTCCGATGCAGCCTGTTTCGTTGCGACAAAAGACTGAGGAGTGGCATTTTTGGCGGCTGGGGCCGGCCGAGAGCTGCTCTGCTGCTGGGCCTGATTGGGGGTTGCTGTGGGAGTCGGTGTGGGAGTGGGAGACTCCGGTGGCTGCTGCTTACTCTTCATGAAGATAGGACTCAGCGCGACAACAAGAAAGAACGCTACCAGCATGTAGAGCAGGAAGTTCTTGTCGCCCATGGGGCCCTGATCGGGCCGGTGTTGGTAGTCAGCCATAGTTAAACAGTCAGCATTCAGCAGTCGGTGTTCAGCCGGGAAGCTAGCCCGGAAGATGGATATTGTGGGTGGTCACAATCGTGGTGATGCAAGCCGGGTACAGGATCATGGCCCGGACGCGCAAAGGGCTGGCAACGCAGCACGCGCCACATAGCCAGCGCGCCGCCGGCCAGCGCGCCGTGGACCTCAACGGCTTGGGCGGCATACTCGGAGCAGGTGGGAACAAAGCGGCAGGCTCCGGGCAGCATGGGCGAAAGCCAACGCTTATAAAAACGCAACGCGAATTGAACAAGAGCATTCAGCATTCAGTACTCAGCTTTTTATCCGAAGACTCCGCAGTAAAGCCGTTCCCGCCCTCGCTCTTGGTTCGCGCGGGACAGCGCTCACCAAAAGCTCACCCTTTTCATTCCCCCTGGTCACGCTCGGCTCCGATTTTTGCAAACGCACGCTCGACCTCGCCGGCAAGTTCGGTGAAGGTAGCGGTGAGGGCCGACTTCTTGGGATTAATCACCACGTCCACCGGCGCCGTCA
>QIAW01000576.1:2640-3611 GCA_003225655.1 Acidobacteriota bacterium | reverse complement strand
TGCTGTAGCTTTAGTCTTGTAACACGGACCACGTGAGCCATCCTTGCCACCAGTGCGGCGCTGAAGTTGATGAAGGCAACCCTTTTTGCCGGCAATGCGGCTCTCCGCAAATCCGCGTGAATCGCGGTGGCGAAGAGCCGGTCAACCCGGCCGCGGTAATCGGCGATCATACTTCGATTCCGGACTCCGCATCGTTGCCCTACACTGATTCCGGAAGGAGCGGTATTGACCGGCGCTTGGCGCGCCTGCAGGCCCTCAAGGCCGGATTGCTGCTCGCCCTCATCCTGGTATTGTCATCTTTTTTCCCGCCCAGCTTATTGTTGATACCGGCAGCCGGGTTGCTTGCGGTCCAGCTCTATCATCGCAAACTGCCCCAGCAGAAAATTTCTGCCGGAACAGGCGCCGGCATCGGATTGTTAACCGGATTCATCGGATTTCTTATTTTCAGCATTCCGGCCTTTCCCTTCACTCTCTGGAATCTGGCCCTGCATCCCGACCCAGCGATTCTGCAGCAGCTTCGGTCTCAACTGGAGGCTGCTATCCGCAGCAATCCCAACCCCCAGGCGCAACAAATGGCGCAAAACCTGCTGGCTCCCAGCGGATTAATCTTTATTTCTGTAGTGCTGTTTGTGTTTTTGCTGGTTTTGACCCTGGCCCTCAGTGCCATTGGTGGGGCCATCGGCGGCAGCCTTTCCAAACGCCGGCCTTAATCGTTTTTGTTTCTGGCACAAATTCGTTTATGATTTGCGCGGCATGAATTCTCAAGGTACCGAACCCCGGCTGCGGGAAAAGACGCAGCTCATGTCCGCCTCTGAAATAGAACGCACCTTGGTCCGTCTGGCGCACGAGATCATGGAAAAGAACAATGGCGGGCGAAATCTGGCGCTGGTGGGCGTGCGCAGGCGAGGAGTCCCGCTGGCGGAGCGCCTGGCAAAACACATCCGGCAGATTGAGAAGAGCGATCTGCTTGT
>QIAW01000576.1:0-2619 GCA_003225655.1 Acidobacteriota bacterium | reverse complement strand
TTTTGACGTAACGGGAAAAGACATCATCCTGGTGGATGACGTGCTCTACACCGGCCGCACCACCCGCGCAGCCCTGGACGCCCTGTTTGACCGCGGACGCCCCCGCCGGATCCAGCTTTGCGTGCTGATTGACCGTGGACACCGCGAGCTGCCCATCGAAGCTTCATTCATCGGACGCATGGTGCAAACCCGGAGCAATGAGGTCATTGAAGTCAAGCTTCAGGAGACGGACAAGAGCGAGAAAGTGCTGCTGATGGAGCGCATGGAGCCCGCCACCAACGAATGACCGCTTCCCCTCGCATTCGGCGCGACGGCTCGAGCCGCTCACTTTTAGATATTGAACACCTGCCCACCGAGCGCATTACCGGACTGCTCAAACTGGCGCAGAGCATGCGGCCGGCAAAGGCGAATTCGCTGTTGCGCGGCAAGACCGTGGCCCTGCTTTTCTATGAGCCCAGCACGCGTACCCGAGTTTCTTTCGAGCTGGCAGCCAAAAAACTTGGGGCCACGACCACGGTCGTGACCGCCGCTGAATCCAGTATTGAAAAAGGCGAGTCGCTGGTAGATACGGTGCGTACCCTGCGGGCAGCCGGCGTTGACGCAATTGTGATCCGGCATCCGGCCTCGGGCGCGCCGCACCTGGCGGCACGGAACCTTGATATCCCGGTAATCAATGCGGGAGATGGAATGCATGAGCATCCGTCGCAGGCGCTGCTCGACGCCTTCACCATCCTGCGGCACAAGAAACAATTACGCGGACTGAGAGTGGCCATGATTGGCGATATCCTGCACAGCCGCGTGGCACGCTCCAATATTCATTTGCTGGGCCGCCTGGGCGCGCGGGTGACGCTTTGCGGTCCGGTGGAGCTGGCCCCCGATCTTTGCGCCACCCTGGCTGAAGGCGTGGAGATTACCCGCCACATCGAGCAGGCCATACGCAATGCAGATGTGATCATGATGCTGCGGGTGCAAAAAGAACGTCTCGCCGGATTGCAACTGAACGCCGAGGACTACGTTGCCCGCTATCAATTGAACGCTGAACGGCTGCGCCTGGCCCGGCGCGAGGTGCTGGTGATGCATCCCGGCCCGGCCATCCTGGGCATGGAGCTGACCAGCGAGGTGGAGTACGGTCCGCAGTCGGTCATCCTCGAGCAGGTGGCCAACGGAGTACCGGTGCGCATGGCGGTGCTGGCGCAGGCGCTGAAATAGTTAGGGCGAAACCATGTCCAAGAAGAAAACACATTCACGCGGGGCAAAGAATTCACGCAGTTCAAGGAATTCACGCAGCTCGAAGCCGCAGCGGAGCAAATCCGCGGCAAGTAGCGCTTCGGAGCCAGCTAACGGCGGGTCGTTGCTGATCCGCGGCGGACGAGTGATCGACCCGGCGCAGAAACTCGATGCGCAATATGACCTTTTGCTGCGCGATGGTAAAGTAGCCGAAATCGCCCCCGCAGGAAAGATTCGCGGCGGAGCGCAAAAGTCTTTCGACGCGCGCGGTCTGATCGTGGCTCCCGGCTTCATCGATCTGCATGTGCACCTGCGTGAACCGGGGCAATCGCACAAGGAAACCATTCCCTCCGGCACGGCCGCGGCGGCGGCAGGAGGGTTTACCACGATCTGTGTCATGCCCAACACCTCACCGGTAAACGACTCGGTGGAAATCACCGAATGGATGCAGGCGCCGGAACGCGGCGCCGTCGTAAACGTGCTGCCGATTGCCGCTGCGACCCTGGGGAGCAAGGGACAGCAGCTTACCGATTTCAAGGCACTGCAGCGGGCGGGTGCGGTCGCCGTCACCGATGACGGCAAACCCATTTTGGATGACGGCATCATGCGCGAAGCGCTTCGTGCAGCAGCAGTGCTGGGCATACCGGTCATCCAGCATGCGGAGGATACCAGTCAAACCAAGGGATGTGTGATGAACGCCGGAGCGACTGCCGTGCGGCTCGGCTTGCGTGGCATGCCAGCGGAAGCCGAAGCCGGAGTTGTTGAACGCGACATCCGGCTGGCTGCACAGACGAAGGCCCATTTGCATGTTGCTCATATCTCAACGTTGGCGGCCCTCAAAGCCGTGCGCCGGGCCAAACGCGAGCGCGTGCACGTAACCTGCGAAATCACGCCTCACCATTTCGTCCTGACTGAAGAAGATGTCGGAGACTACAAGACTCATGCCAAGATGAATCCTTGACTGCATTGCTACCGATCACGCCCCGCACGCGGCCCATGAGAAGAACGTTGAGTTTGATCGCGCCCCTTTCGGCATCACTGGACTGGAAACAGCTTTAGGGCTGGTTATCACCAAGCTGCATCTTGAGAAGAAAATTCCGCTGGCCCGAATTCTAGAATTGCTCTCCACCAATCCCGCGCGGCTGATCGGGCTAACCGGACGCGGCACGCTGGCTAAAGGCTCCTATGCGGATGTAACCATCTTCGATCCGAAGAAGCATTGGACGTTCGAGGCAAGCAAGTCTCTCTCGAAGTCGAAGAACACGCCGTTTGATGGATGGCAGCTTACCGGCAAAGTCGTCGCCACGATTGTGAACGGGGAATTTCGGTATCAGATCTAGAGTGATTCTTCCGAATGCCTAAACGGCAACGTGAAACAACTATCAGGGTATT
>QIAW01000097.1 GCA_003225655.1 Acidobacteriota bacterium | reverse complement strand
AACATTTGCATGTAGCGATGGAGCAAATCCGTCGAATTGACTTGGTCTTTGGAAGCGAAGAGGCAAAAGAGTTTGATGAATTCCGGGAACGCTGTAAGGCGCGTGGAATATCTGTTGCGCAAGGACTGAAAGAATTTCTACCTAAATCAGGAAAATAACGCGATTTGTGGATTGAATGCTTTTAATGGAACTTCAGCCGGAGTGGCACAACCGAACAAACCAGGTGATAAATATACAGATTCCACCGTCACATCATCTCGTCCGTTTAGCGTAGCTTGGCTTGAGCGTCCCACTTCTAGCAAAACGCGGTGTGCGTTTAGATGAGCAGGCAGCGCTTCACCATATGATTTTGTTCCACAATGACCGTCATAACTCAGGATATATTCAATGCCACGACTGTTCAGGTCTTCCAAGAGTTCGATCATCTCGGCGCGCTGCACTTCCCTAATGTAACGCCTATCACGTCCTTCGCTCGTCCCCTGATACGGCGGATCCATGTAAATCAAATCTTTGCACTTGGCCATGTTGAGCACTTCGCGGAAGTCGCCACACAGCACTTGGCAGTTGCTTTGCAGTAGTCGATGAGCCGCGTGAATCTCTTCATCCATTGTGTCAGGGTGCATTCCCTGACGGCGACGGTCAGGTGACTGATTGAACTGGCCTGTCGTGCTGAAGCGAACCGCATTCTTTACACACCGTGCGAGCAGGAAAAGCAATTTGGCAGGGTCTTGATCTTCATTGAATTGTGCTCTTATTTCGTTGAACCGCTTTGTTGCGTTGTTCTTTGATTGGGAATGCCACAACGCTCGATAGGTCTCGCTCAATTCGTCTGGGTGTTTAAGGATTTCCTGCCAAATCTCTGTCAGCGGCTTGAGCAAATCCGAGATAAGATATTCCCCAAATAGTTTTTTTTGTGCTGCCGCTAGCGAGATCGCCGCTGAACCGGCGAACGGCTCAATCAGCCGACTGAACCTGTCTTTTGGAATAAACGACAGAATCGCAGGAGCAAGTAATCGCTTGCTACCTTGGTACGGGATTGGATGTGGAGCTACGAAACGCATTTTCAATAGAACTATCTAATAAAACTATCGGAATTTCGATTACGGAGTATTTCGATATTGCCATCTACAACATTAAGGCGAATAAGAGGCGAAGTCAATCCCCAAAATCTCTTGCCGCAACGTTTCTGGATTCATTCAGAGGATTTGCCTCTGCTGCCCATTAATCGACGTCAACCGACACTGCCTCGCGGGATTTTGAGTGCACAGTTGGCTTGCTGTCGTCGCTTATTACCCAGTGGTAATGCGGTAAACTGGCGCTGCCCATGCGCTTTTCCTCGTTCGTCCGCCAGCTCAAGAAAATCGCCGGTTCCGACGCTGTTCTGGAGCGAGCCGAAGACCTGATGCTGTACGAATACGATGGCGGCATCCATACCTCGGCGCCGCGCGCGGTGGTTTTTCCGCAGACCTCCGATCAGGTAGCGGGCATCGTGCGGCTGGCAGGAGAAAACGGATTTCCCGTTGTCCCTCGCGGCGCCGGCACCGGGCTAAGCGGCGGCGCGCTAGCTCGCAATGGCGCGGTGGTGCTGGCCTTCGCCCGGATGAATCGAATTCTGGAAATTGACCCCGCCAATCAACGTGCCGTGGTGCAGCCGGGCGTGGTGAATCTCGACCTGTCAGAAGCCGCGCAACCCCACGGCCTGTATTTTGCTCCTGATCCTTCCAGCCAAAAATCCTGCACCATCGGCGGCAACGTGGCGGAA
>QIAW01000098.1 GCA_003225655.1 Acidobacteriota bacterium | reverse complement strand
GGGGCGAAGCCATCGGCCGCGGCCCTGAGATACCAGCGGAATGCTTCTTTAGAATCAGCGGGCACGCCGTGGCCCAGGGCGTACATTGCCCCCAGGTTATTCTGCGCCGCGGCATTGCCTCGATTGGCGGCCTGGCGATACCAGGCGGCGGCTTCGGTGCAATCCTGCGGAACACCAAGTCCGCTCTCAAGCAGTTCGGCAAGCTTGAACTGGGCGGCGCTGTCACCCGCGTTGGCTTTGTTGCGAAGATTAGAGATTTCGCGCGGACTGATTGGGCGCGAATGCGCCGTCTGCGCGCCGGCAAAGATGGGAAAAACCATCAGCGGCAGCAGGGGAAACAAAAGGCCGGCTCTCTTGCAGATTCCCGGTGCGGTAATCATGCAATGCTCCATCCATCACGAGCAAAGGGAATTCACGTCCAAAACTGCACCATAGTAATACAGTTTCGGGTTTCCAGTTCCAAGTTTCTGGTTCAGTTGCTGCTATGAGTGCTGGCGTATCCTTACAATTTCTCTTTCTCTAATTTTTTGCGCAGGCCTTCGGGACCAAAGCCGTAAGGGCAATGCCGGCATCTGCTCTCGCAGCAGAAACCACGTCGGCGCAGGAAGTCGGCGGTAAAAACCATGCGTTCAGCTTCGAGGTAGTAATCCTTGCCTTCGACGAGGGGGGCTTGGTCTGGCGGAAGTTTTTTCTGGCCTGACATAAGTTGAGAATTGAGCTGCAGCTTTCGCTGCAACTAACTTATCAGACAATCACAAAATGATTTCGCCGCAAGAAAAAAAATCGACACCACCAGCCTCTTCGAAATTCCGCTTAGACGAATTACACAATTACCCGATTATAAAATTACCCGATTGCAAATTGATTCAATGATCCGATGAATCATTGAAATCAATTCCATCACGGTTTTATTTCAATAGGCGTGCCGTCGGGCACAAGTTTCCAGATTTCATCGATTTCGTCGTCGGTCACGGCGATGCAGCCATCGGTCCAATCGCGCGCCAGGTGCGCGCTGCTCACCCATCCCATGCCGTTGGGCAGGCCGTGAATCATGATGTCACCGCCGGCAGAAACCTTCAACTTGTGCGCGCGGGTTACGTCCTCCGTATTGGGATAAGAGACGTGCAGCGCCTTATAAAACTGGCTGTGACTGTTGCGCCGGTCAATGACGTAGATGCCCTCAGGGGTCTTGTGGTCTCCACGCCGGGTTTTGGGACCGGTGGGTTCACCGCCGAGGGCAATTTTGTAGCTCTTGAGCGGTTTGCCATCGCGCATCAGGATTAGCTTGCGTTCGCTCTTAAGGACGACAATATGGTCCGCTTGAAGTTTGGTTTGTTGCTGAGTTGCTGGGCGATCGGCGGCGCGGGAGGCAAGGGCGATGAAGAGAGTGCCGGTAAAAATGCAAAGAGTTTTTGCCGCAAATGAGTGCAGATTATCAGGCACAGTTCTCAGCTCTCGGTTCACGGCCTGGTAATTCCTCGCGATTGATGCGGTAAGCGAAGCAAGCGTTACTGACATAGACACCGAAAAGATGTCCAAAGTTCCTGCCCAAAACGGCGCAGGAACCGTCTGTTGCCATTCGTTTCCTGGCCTCGCCCATCAACAGATTACAGTCTGTTTCATGATCGTAAACAAAAAGCGCAGCCCGAAGGCTGCGCTCACATGAAAGTTTTTGGTCTGATTGTTATTTTGGTGGAGTGCTGGGCTCGCTTTCGGAGCTGCCCTTCTTGTGATGCCCCATGCCGCCCTCGGTGCAGGTATCAGCAACGTGGTCAATGGATGTCACCAGTTTTCTCCCCGATCTCGGCGCCGCTCTTGGCCCACGTTCCATGCAGCTTGACCATGTGGCCCACATGCTTGCTCAGCTCGTCTGAGCCGCCAACTTCCACTTCTTTCTTTCCGTGCTTCAGCACGTAGGCGCCCTCACTATTAGGGCCGCTCAGGCAGCCGGCGAGAGTGCCGCCGCCCATTCCGCCCTTGTGGTGGTGCATCTTTTGATCTGTGCCCTGGTCCGTGCCGCCGGTTTGGGCCGCACCGAAACACGTGAGCGCAAACACTGTTACTGCAATCGCAAATAGCTTTTTCATGAACTCTCTCCTCATGCACATTGAGTTTAGATACCGCTTTCAGGATAGATATTCACCAGGGCGGAATGGTTGTCAATCGCAGCCAGGTATTCCGGCATCTCTGGCGCGAAACGGCGTACTCTGACCGTTTCCGGCGCTGGAAATCAATCACCCAACCTGACCCGGCTGGCCGTGGGGTCTGCCGTGGATGACCCGCTGACTCAACCTGTCCGGCCTGCCGTGGATGTTTCAACTGCCGCACCTTCGGCGGCGACGCCGTTACGGAAGCTCACAAATTTTCCCGAGATGGCAGGAACCCGTTCGCCGGGCACGATAATGCCCATCAGGTTCAAAGGATCGGCTGCCGAGATGGTGATGGTCTCTTCCGAGGGCGGGGCGTTGCGCATGGCGCGCAGGGATTCCACCGCAACCGGCAGGGCAAACTGTTCACCAATGAATCCCGAAACGAAGCGGCCTCCGCGGACCCCGCCGCGCTCTTCCATGCGGCGGAAGGCCATCAGCAGCTCACGCCATTTGGGGGCCAGGGCTTCGCGCACAAGCAACTCGCGGAAGACAACACCGTAGCGTTCGAGCAGCATGCGGCAGG
>QIAW01000575.1:1755-2216 GCA_003225655.1 Acidobacteriota bacterium | reverse complement strand
CTCACTTATTCCACTTCTACATCATCTTCAAGTGGTTCTTCTGGAAGTGGCTCTGGGAGCGGGAGCGGATCTACTGGCAATCCGAATGATCTTGATTGGAATATAGTAAGTGAAGAAGGTGAGACTCGAGTAGAGCATGTCGAACTCCATGAAGTGAACAATTTGAAAAAGCCGTTGCACGGAGTTTTCAATGGGAAAGCAGTTGACATAATTAATGAAGCATGGAAGATCAAGCTTGCTAGCAACGCCAAGCCTATCAACACAGGTGGAACGATAGATGCTTACCTCATTCCCAAGGCAAACGCAGGCTGGGAAGGTGGCTACCAGGGGAGTGGACAAAACCTCGACAATGTTGTCATTATTACTTTGAAGGGAACGAATCAGCTAGTGACGGGATATCCAGCGGGAACCTGGCCATAGGGAATATTTATGATGGATGATGAATTGTATGTAGGAACATG
>QIAW01000575.1:0-1654 GCA_003225655.1 Acidobacteriota bacterium | reverse complement strand
ATTTTTACGTTCGGAAAATCGGCCCTCGCCGTCCGCGAAGAGATGCAGGATCATCCGTGGGCTAGTCATATCCTGAATATGGCGATCATTTAGGTTTACGATGGCGAGGGCAATCGCGTTGTTGAGATTGTTGGTGGTGTGACCACAAATTATTTGGCGGATGGGCGGGTGACCCGGCCCAAACACTCGCCCTCATAATTAATCTCGAGGGTGGCCCTCGATAAAAGCGAAGGACCTGTCAAGGACAAACTATCCCTGGCGATGCCTGTAGCATCGGGATGTTGGCCAGAGAAAGTGTGAAGACAAAGACTCTGGAAAGCATCTGTGTTTGAATCACCTATCGGGTGGAATGGCTGAGCCGTTCCACCAACCATCGATTCGACCTAAACTACGGCCATGATTCTTCTATACGAACATCCAGCCGCCGTAGGGCCGGTGCGAAAGTGGAAAAACGTACTTTGTTTTTCCAAGGCGCGTTTTGTGCGCCGTCTTTTGCACCGGCCCTTGCTGGATGCGAGAGCGCCCAATCAAACCTTCGACCGTTGCTTACTCGGCCAGGGCCACCCGCGAGCTGCTCTCGATGCGAACGACTTCCGGATACTTCGTGTTGGTGCGTAACATCCAGAACAGTCGTATAGCCAACTTGCGCGCCACTGCCACCTTGGCCACCGCTTTCGGCTTGTAGTGACAGCGATGCTGATATTGCTTGCGAAACTTGGGATCGTACCGAACCGCCACCTGGGCGGCTTCCACCAGCAACATGCGCAGAAAGCGGTTGCCTTGTTTGCTGATTCCACCCAGCCGTTGCTTTCCGCCCGAACTATACTCGCGCGGGATCAGCCCCAGATAACTGGCGACTTGCTTACCCCGCTGAAACCGGCTTGCATCCCCGATGGTCAGAACGAAAGCCAACGACGTGATCGGCCCTACGCCCGGTTGCGTCATCAGCAGACGGGCCTTTTCGTTGTCCTCGGCGGCTTTCTTGACCGCATGGTCCAGCACCAGGATCTGTTGATCCAGTTTCTTCAACAGTTCCAACAGGTCTTGCCGCCTCATGCCGGCCCAGTGGGCCAAGGGCAATTCCAGCAATTGCTTCTGGCCAGCCTGGCTCCACAGCTTCCGTCCCTTCTGCATCCCCTGGTTCATCGCCAGGTGTTGCAGTTCGTTCTTCACCCGCACCCGCAAGGTTACCAACTTATAGCGATGAATCAACAACTGCCGCTGATCCCGCTCCTGCTTCGAGGGCATCCATATCCGCGGAAAATCATTCTTTATCAACAGATCCAGAATGTGCACCGCATCCCGCCGATCCGTCCTCTGCTGCCGCACCTGCTTAGCAGCAATCCGGGCGGCGTCGCCGATCCACACTTCCTGCCCCATCTCGGCCAACAGGTCCACAAACCAATGGCAGTTGCCGGTCGATTCCAACCCCACGCGCACCGGCCCGGTCAGCTGCCGGTAAAATCGTTCGGCTTCTCCATCCGCGTGCATTAGCTTCCGCTCCTGAACCTCTCCGATTTCTGTATCCACCCAAGCGATTTGTTGAAAACTGGGATGATAATCACAACCTATAATGATCATGTGAAGGCTCCTTCCTTCCCAGTTGTTCTTTGTCTTCAAACCAAGAATACCGTGTCGGACAGGGCCTTCGCTT
>QIAW01000091.1 GCA_003225655.1 Acidobacteriota bacterium | reverse complement strand
TTGAAGGTGCGTGCCGCGGCCTGGCCGACGATGCGTCCAACCTCGCTCGACCCGGTGAAAGAAATTGCGCGCAAATCATCGTGCGTCACCAGCGGTGCGCCGGCTTCTTCACCGAAGCCGGTCACAATGTTGATCACACCCTTGGGCAGTCCAGCGTCAATCAGCGCGGATACAAGGTTGAATGTGGAAAGCGGTGTGTCTTCCGCCGGTTTGATCACGCAGGCATCGCCGCAGACCAGCGCTGGAAAAAGCTTCCACGAGGGAATCGCCATGGGAAAGTTCCATGGGGTAATCATGCCGCAGGCGCCCACCGGCATGCGCACTGACATGGCAAATTTGCTGGGCAGTTCCGAGGGAACGCTCTGGCCGAACGATCGGCGTCCTTCGCCGGCCATGTAGTAGCCGGTATCCACTGCTTCCTGCACGTCGCCGCGGGTCTCGTTCAGGATTTTGCCCATCTCCCGTGTCATATCGCGGGCATAGTCTTCTTTCCGCTCCAGCAGGATCTCGGCTGCGCGAAAAATGATCTCTGCCCGGCGCGGAGCCGGCGTCAGCCGCCATTTCTGGAAGGCACACTTGGCCGCCGCTACGGCTTTGTCTACATCTTCTTTGCCGCTGCGCTGGAACACGCCCACTACGTCGCTGGTGTCGGCTGGGTTCAGGTTCTCAAAGGTCTCTCCTGTCTCGGATTCGACCCACTCTCCGTTGATGTAATTCCTATAGATTTTGGGAGTAGCCATATGATGTCCTTGCGAGGGGATGTTGGTTGCTGGTATACAGCCCGAAGAATCACGGCGAACTCTTTATCGTACATCATGGCTTGGGTTGCCGTCTCTTTCGGGGGCAGCTTCCGGGAGGGCAGCTTCGCATGTGCTTCGGACAACCCCGGCATTCCGCGAAGCGGGAATTGTGGTTTGGCAACTGGCAATTGATCCGGCTGTGTTGACATCCTGAAATTCCACCTCAATCCGAAAATGGCGCAAGGCCGGTAAGAGGAGGAGGGCAGGATCTGCTTATTGTCTGCTAGCCTGGACGCAGATGCCTCCCGTTAGCCAAGCCGTTTTCGGACCTCAGCTTCGGAAACCCAGGATGTCAACGCAGCCGGATCGTCTCTGGCCGTCACCTTGTATATGACTAATGACAAACCAAACCTTTCATGTGGTCTAAACTCGCGAAGTGCGACACCGTTGCAAAAAGGGGGCTTTTGGCCTGCTGACCCTGGATACCTTATAAATGAGCCTAAATACCTATTTCCGACCGGGGTGGGTTGTGTTACTCTGCTTTCAATTCCACCGCGAATCCTGAGCCGTGTCAGACATCAAAAAAGGCGGAATCCACGTCGATTGGACAACTGTCAGCTACCGCAGCGTGGTGCTGGCGGTGCTTGCAGTTATTGTCGCGGGCACCGTTGCTTGCTATTTCGTATTTCCCGATCAGTTCCGCCCACTGTTCGATAAGGTTGAAGCAGCAGTCAAAAACTGGGGCCCGAAAGATGGTGGCGCTGAAACTCCAGTTGGTCCTTCCACGCAGGCGCACTTCACCAACATTGATGGCACGGTTCGTGTGAAGAAGGCGGTCAATGGTCAATGGGTCAAGGCCGACTATGGCCTGCCTTTGGAGCAGGGTGACGTGGTGCAAACCATGTCTGAGGGCATCGCCAAAATAGCCTTCGCCGATGGCAGTACCTATGTCATCCAGCAGGATTCGCTGGTGACCATCGAAGAGAGCACGACCAACAGCGTTCAGCAGAACAAAGTATCGATGCGCGTTGTCAACGGCGACATCACGCTCAACACCGGTGTCCTCCCTTCGACACAAGAAGTCAAGATTGATGAGACCTCTACCACCCCAGCCCAAGACAGCGCCTTGCAAGCGCACAATCGCGGCTCTGTTCCTGAGGTGATGGTTACCAAGGGGTCCGCCAACTTCAAGGTCGGCGAGACGACCGAGAAGGTAGAGCCGTTCGAGAAGGTGGCATTCAATGCCGAGAACCAAACCTTCATCAAGAAGAAGGAGATGAAACCGCCGGTGCTGCTGGCTCCGGCCGATCGGATGCCAATTTTTGTCTCCGCTGGCTCCAGATCGGCGGATTTGACCTGGACGCCCGTGGAAGACATCTCCACTTATCACGTCAGGGTTTCCCGCAACCCTTATTTTTCTTCGCTCGAGAAAGAGGCCCACATTAACGGCACAACCTGGAAGATAAGCGGCTTGGACGAGGGCAAGTACTACTGGGTGGTGCAATCCGAGGATGATGACGGGCACCAATCCATCGAAAGCGATAAGAACGAATTCACCATTGTAAACAAGGGAGCTGAAGGTGTTTCCCTGGCACTGGAAATAAAAACGCTCATCCAGCATAGCCATGTTATTGAAATCAAAGGGAACACGCAGCCGGGCGCTCGTGTTATGGTCAACGGCGAGCAGGTGCCGGGAATGGCATTGGACGGCAGCTTTACCTATTTCACGCCGCCACTGCCGACCGGCGAGAACTTAATTACCATAACCGCCCAGAACGAAAAAGGCGGAGTAAACACGACGACCAAAAAAGTTGTGATTCAATAGACTGTCTATTTTGCAAGGAATCGGTCTTCCCCCAGGCCCCGGCAGTGCGATCAATCACAAATATGTGGCAGGCAACAGAATTAGGAGTATAAAGAAAGTACCAGTATGTCATCGAACGGATTTCACTCGCAGAATTCGAAAGTCAACAATTTTCGCTCGCTGTTCAGCATGTTCTCCAGCGATCTTGCCATCGATTTGGGAACCGCTAACACGCTGGTCTATGCCAAAGGCAAAGGCATCGTGGTGAACGAGCCCTCCATTGTGGCCATCAACAAATTGACCGGTGAGGTTGAAGCCGTTGGCAAGGAAGCCAAAGAGATGCTGGGCCGCACGCCCGGAAACATCGTAGCCATTAAGCCGATGAAAGACGGGGTCATCGCCGATTTCAAGGTCACGGAAAAAATGCTGAACTACTTCATCCAGAAGGCGCACAACCGCAAGATGCTGGTGCATCCCCGCATCGTGATTGGTGTGCCTTCCGAGATTACGCAGGTGGAAAAGCGCGCGGTCATGGATTCCGCCTACCGCGCCAAGGCCAGCGAGGTGCATCTTGTCGAACAGGCGATGGTGGCCGCCATTGGTGCGGGCCTGCCCATCACCGAGCCCAGCGGCAACATGGTGGTGGATATCGGCGGAGGCACCACCGATATTGCGGTGATTTCCCTCAGCGGCATCGTCTATTCTCGTTCCGTGCGCATGGCCGGCAACCAGATGGATGAGGCAATCATGAATTACCTCAAGCGGAAATATAACCTGCTGATTGGCGAGCGCACCGCCGAACAGATCAAGATTGAGATTGGCTCCGCTTATCCGCTCGACAAGCCCTTGACCATGGAGATCAAGGGGCGCAACCTGATTGAAGGCGTTCCCAAGACCATTACCGTCGATGACAGCGAGATTCGCGAAGCCCTGAGCGAGTGCGTGGGCACCATTATGAATGCGATCCGCGTGGCCCTGGAGCGTACGCCGCCTGAGCTTTCCGCTGACATCAGCGATCGCGGCATCGTGCTCACCGGCGGCGGGGCGCTGCTCAAGAACCTGGATAAGCGCATCCGCGAAGAGACCGGACTGCCGGTTTCGATTGCCGATGATCCGCTGGCCAGCGTGGTGCTAGGCACGGGAAAAATGCTCAGCGACTTCAAGTTGCTGAGGAAGATATCGATCGAGTAAAAATTTGACCCGCCTGGAGCGCACTTGCTACGCTGCAGGCGGGCTGTGTTTTCTCACCCGCTCTGTTCTCAAGTAACACATGGAAAGCTTTTTCAGCCGCTATCGCAACCCCATGATTCTGGGCATCGTCTTGTTGCTGCAGGTCTTTGGACTGGCGGTGCAGGTAAAACGTCCAATTGATCCCAAGCATCCCGAGGCCGGCTCGGTGCGCATGATTCGCCTATGGGTTTCAACGGTCATCACGCCGCTGGAGCGAATCTTTGTGGGGACGGGAAATTTTTTCAGCGAAAACTGGCACGACTACGTCAACATCGGCGGCCTGCGGCGTGAGAACCGCGAGCTGCGCCAGCAGAATGAGCAACTCCGTATCGGCCAGGCCCAACTTGGCGAAGAGGCCGCTCAGGGACGCCGCTTGCAGGCGTTGCTTGATTTCAAGCAGCATCTTGTCATCCAGACCGTCGCCGCCCAGGTCATAGGTTCGAGCGGTACCGAGCAATCGCGCGTGCTCTATATTGACCGCGGCGCTCGTGCCGGCTTGAAACCTGATATGGCAGTCATCACTCCCGATGGCATCGTGGGTAAGGTGCGCGATGTATTTCCATTTATGGCGCAGGTGCTGGTGTTGAATGACAGCAGCAGCGGAGTAGGCGCCTTGCTGGAAAAATCGCGTCTGCATGGAGTCGTAAAGGGGACCTCCACCGGCGACTTGATTCTCGATCACGTGATGGTTGACGAAAAAGTCGAACCCGGCGACCGCATTATCACCAGCGGCGGCGACCGCGTTTATCCCAAAGGATTGCCGATTGGCACCGTTGCCCAAGTCTCACCCGGAAGCGATTTGTTTTTGAACATTCGGCTGAAACCTGCGGCCGACCTGAACCGCCTGGAAGAGGTGCTGGTGGTCACGCAGCCGCCATTGTCGCAGGCGGATTCTGAGACGCCGGTGCGGGCGGCGGATATCCTGGCGCAACGTCTGCCGGGGGTTACACCCAAGCAACCGGAAAGCGCACCTGGACCGGCGGGTGGGCAGGGAAGCGCGGCGACTATCGCGGCCCCGAATCCCATCCCACCGAAACCCAAAGTTGTCAGGCCGCCGTTGAAGAAGACTGCGCCGGGTAATGCCGCAGCCGTACCGTCTGCTGGCGCAACGCCTGCTGTGACACCTGCTTCGGCGACACCATCACCCGCGGTACCCTCTCCCACACCCACACCGGAGGCCGCGAAACCGCAATGAGCGCAGGCGTGATCTATACCTCCCGGGAAGAGATTGAAGTTTACCGCTTCAACTACGCGGCTACGTTCTTTATACCGCTGGCGGCGCTGCTGCTGCAGTCATATCTTCCCGTGGCATTTCACGGGAGGCTGTACTTCTTCGACGTTTTTGATCTGCCCCTGCTGGTCACGATCTTCTTTGGCGTGGCGCGGCGCAACCCGGTGGCCGGCTCCATTACCGGCGCCGTCATCGGCCTGGCGCAGGACGCCATGACCCACAACTATCTGGGACTGTTTGGCATTGCAAAAACCTTCGTCGGATATGGCGCTTCTTCGCTGGCTACAAAGATTGACGTGGAAAATCTGGGTTCGCGCTTCTTGATTACCGTGGGCTTCTACCTGCTTCATCGCATCGCTTATCTTCTGGTGCAGCATGGAATGGTGCAGCAAAATGCTCCCGCCAACTGGCTGCACAGCCTGGGAGCGGCCCTTGCCAACGGGCTGCTGGCGATTGTGGTCTTTGCCATTCTGGATAAATTCAAGCAGCGCGGGTAGTAAAGCAGTTCGCGGTTGTCAGTTCTCAGTTCAAGCGGCTGGCTGTTTGGCTTTGTTTGCACAAACTCCAGGACACGAGGATTAACGCGAGTTGCTCACTGACCGCAAACTGCTTTTCGCCATGTTACAGAACGCCTTCACAATCGAACGTTCTTCGCCGAGGCGGTAGGCGAGCTCGATATCACTTCTGACAGCGGTTTTGCGCAGCCGGCGGCAGACAACGCCGGGCGCCGCGATCTGTTCCACGCAGGCTGGGGCGATGGTCACGCCCAGCCCCGCGCCTACCAGGCGCAGAATCGTCAACCACTGCGGCGCCTCTTGTACCACTTTGGGAAGAAACCCATGCTCCTCGCAGATGGAGGTGGTTTTCTGATGCGCGCGAGCGCCCACTGCGGGCGAGAAAAAGACAAAGGGTTCGTTGCGGAGGTTGGCCGCCGAGAGAGTCTTGCGGTCCGCCAGGCGGTGTCCTTTTGGCAGGAACGCTACAAAGGGCTCGGAAAACAGTGTTTCTACTTGTAGCCCTTCGGTGGGGCCGGCATCGCGTAAGAACCCTACGTCAACGGTGCCTTGCAGCAGCGCCTGCACCACCCCCGCAGTGTAGGATTCGCGCAGTTGCAGACGAAGCCGTGGATTCCTGCGCCGATAGTCTCCCAACATCGCCGGCAACGAGGTTAACATTCCCGATCCAATGAAGCCGACAGTCAGAAACCCCAACTCGCCGCGCCCCGCACTGCGGGCTATTTCCATATCTTCCTGCACCTTGCGCAAGGTGCTGCGCGCCCGGTCGAGAAACATCTCGCCGGCGCTGGTCAGCTTGACCTGCCGCGAGGTACGGGTAAAGAGCGGGTGTCCAAGAATCTCTTCCAGCTTGCGTATCTGCTGTGACAGCGGCGGCTGGGCCAGATGCAGCCGCTGCGCGGCCCGCCCGAAATGCAGCTCTTCGGCGACCGCCACAAAGTACCGCAGGTGCCGCAACTCAATTTGCGAAGCCATATCTAATACATCTTAATATCTATAAACAAGATATTGGACATATTGTTTTGACAGAGCCTACAGTATCTGTATGGAGGACGCGATGCCCAGCCAATCAATCTCTGCAGAGACGAAGCCTATGACCTTCTCCGAGATCCGAATCCGGCCCTTTCAGCCCGGCGATGAAGCGGCTTTTCGCCGGCTGAATGAAGAATGGATCACCAAACATTTCGGCCTCGAAGAGAAAGACCGCATCACGCTGGGCGATCCCGTGGGCAAGATCCTCAAGCCGGGTGGACATATTTTCATCGCTGCCGCAAACGGTGAGCCGATCGGCTGCTGCGCGCTGCTAGCCATGGAACCGGGCATCTTTGAGGTCGCCAAGATGGCGGTCAGCGACCGCTATCAGGGACGCGGTACCGGCCGCAAGGTCCTGGAATACACGGTCGCGCAAGCCAGAGCGCTGGGCGCGCGCCGGTTGTATCTGGAAACCAACAGCAAATTGGCCAATGCAATCCACCTGTATGAATCCGTAGGCTTCCGCCATCTTCCGCCCGATCGCGTGACGCCCTCGCCGTATGCGCGTTCCAACGTTCAAATGGAGATGCTTCTGTAAAAGCAGCCGGCATTCCGGTGCTCAGCATTCGAGCGCTAGCCAGATTGCCAGTTCACTTCTTGCCGCCAGCTCTGCCATGGGTGAGCGTAATACTGCCCTGACTCCAACAATTCCCAAAAAACTAAGACAAAATGTAGACAAATTTTGGCCGGTCGAGTGTTTTTAGAGATAGTAACGGGAATACGTGACAAGATTCCCAAACAATGATGATTTTCAATCGCTCTGCCAAATCGCGAAGTGATGAGGTGCGTGGATGGTATGAGCAGTTTGGGCCGGCGCTGGTGGCCTACGCTTCTTCGGTCCTGGGCGACCGCGGCAGGGCCGAGGACGCTCTACAACAGGTGTTCTTGAAGTTGCTGAAGGGGAACATTGAGGTGCCCAGTCCCGCCAAACCCTATCTCTTTCGGGCGGTGCGCAACACGGCACTCAGTATGACGCGGCGCAGCAACCGCGATGTTCCGCTGGAAGACGAAGGACAGAGAGGGAGCACGTATCAGCAATGGTTCGAGGCGCCGGCGGAGCTGGGGTACTGGAGCACAAAACTGGAGAGCGCGATTCGAGAGCTCCCTGTGGAACAAAGTGAAGTGTTGGTCATGAAGATTTGGGGAGAGATGACATTCGATGAAATAGCGACGGTCCTCGATATTTCTATGAACACCGTGGCTTCACGGTATCGCTACGCACTTGCCAAACTTCGGGAGCGGATGCAGCCATTTGAGGTGCAAAATGAACATGCAGCAAAATAATGACGACCAGAAATTCGAAAATTTCCTGAGGCAATTTCGGCCGGCTAAGCCACAAGCGCTGTCCGCTACAGGAAAGAGCGTTGTCTTTTCCGCCAGATTCGCGCTGCGTGTGGCTGCCGGGCTCTTATTGATTGTGGGCGGATTTTTTGGGATTTACCGCATCGGCAAGGTTTCGATGCAAAGCACGATGGACCAATCACAGACTCGTCCTGCGGCCAAAACCAATACTGCGCAAGCTATCTCCCTTGGCAGACTGACCCGACTGATGGAGGAAGATCCGGCGAAGGCGGATGCGGAACTGGACAAGGCGTCCAGATGGCTTCTTCCTGACGTGAGGCGTTCGCATGGAGCCCTGGGGGCGCTGGCGGCGGAGTGAATTTTCGCCGGAGATAACATGGTTCCAGGGCGCCACGGAGACACGGAAGCACAAAGAATTCCAAAAGTTTAACCACAAAGGCACACACAAAAGAAGGCTCTAGCCGGGAGGAGAAGGATGAACATTATTAGAAGGAATCTTATCTTGCTCGTGATTGCTACGGCACTGGCTGCGCCGGTTGCACCGGCACAATCATTCAAGTTTCCGACGACCCGCAATGCGGCATTGCGCTATTGGGAGGCGTTTGCCCTCATGCAAGACCAGCCGATTGATTCGAGCACGAAGGCGCTGATGGAAAAAACTCTTTCGGGCGAGGCAGCATGGGACGAGCAGCGGCTGGGAGCATTGGTTGACCAAAATAAGCAAGCCATTCAGATCATGCAGCGAGGCACGATGTTGCCTGAGTGTGAGTGGGGCGAGGATTATAGCGCTGGCGCAGAGGCGCCAATGCCGCAAGTGCCGAAAGCCAGGGCGTTGAACCGGCTTAATTTGCTCTATGGAATTCGAGCCCTGGCGCAACATGACAATGCCTCCGCGGTCGTCGCTTTCATTGCCGGAATGCGTTTTGCGCAACACTTGTCACAAGATGGCATCTTGGTTAGCACTCTGACTGCAAAGGCGGCACTGCTGAACGACTTCCAGATTGTGGAAAGAGCTTTGGCCAGCGGCCAGCTTGACGCTCAGTCCAAAACGAGGATTCATGATGCGCTGGATTCATTGCCGAAAGACAACTTTGATTGGGCCTACAGCGTGAGGGTCGAAGGATTTGCGGAAGAAACAGCGCTGAAGCAGTTGCTGGCTTCTTCAGATCCCGGCTCGCTCGCTCAAGCCTGGTTCGAAGGCAAGCCACTGCCAAACTCGCTTCCATTACCGTCAACTTCGGATATTGCCGGGTTGCGTTCTTACATCAACGATGTTGCCAATGCTTTCCATCTGCCTCCTGCCCTAACGCAAGAACGACTGGACGGCCTTGAAGCAAAGCGGAAGAACCTGAATCCGCTTGTTTTGCAGACTGTTCCGAACTTCATGCGTCTGCATGAGAACCGGAAGCAGCTTCAGAACGAGCGCGAGATCTTGCTGCAGCAGTTGAAGAAGTAGCGAGTAATATTGCCAGTTGCCTGTCTGACGAGCCCCTGACAAAGCAGGCACAATGCTGAGCTGTTTTTCCTCTTGTCGCAATAAAACATGTTGCGAAGTGAGCCAAGATACAAACCCAAGATACAAACCAAGATACAATCTGACGCAAGCGGTCTACACGGGGTCCACAGGAGAAGAAGGCCGTGCGAAGGAGAGGTTTATGACTCGTCCAATGATGGGAGTAGCGATGGTTATCCTGTTGATGGCAGCCCTTGCGGCTGGAGCCGAGGCCAACAAGGCCTGCGGGCTGCTGACGGCCGCGGAACTGGGAGGCGCGCTCGGGGACAAGGTGTCTACAATGGCGGAAACAAAAACCGGCAATCCCGACGTGCAGGTATGTATGGGAAAAACCTCGAAGGCGAGCATCCTGCTCCGAATTGCGAAGGGGAGCGGGAATTCGAGTAATGCAGCGGCCAAAGGAGTAGATATAGCGAAAAAGATGGGAGCGCAGGTTGATGTTAAGACCTTCGGACCAATTACCTGCTCCACGTTTATTCTCCCGAAAAACCTGGAGGAGTACGGTTTTAATACCACGTGCTCAGTGGTGAAGGGCGCGCAGGTGGCTGCCGTCGAGGTAACCGCGAAGAGTAGAAATGACATGGTGCCGATCGACAAACTGCGCCCGCTGGCGGAAAAGACGGTGAACCGTTTCTAGAAGAAGTGGCAGCGTCTCCGCTCCGAGCAGACAGCCAGCGCGGGTGCGCTGACCCCAGGCGCTCTGCGTGACTCGGCAAGTGGTCTTCGCGCATTCTGGCAAACGATTGAAACAAATGCGGAAGCGTGTGCGAGTCGAACGACCAAAGGATAGGGAAAGGCTTCTTTCAAAACGAAAAATAGCCGCAGTAAGAATCTGGCGAAACTGCGTCACAAAGCATTTGACTTGTAGTTACAAATGAATTTCAAATATGCTCCAGCGCGGCTCGTTGTCAAGCAGGGTGAAAACGGCATGGGGTTGCGCAGCGCACCCAACTTCCAGCAAAAGATACAAGAAATGCCATTCTCGGAATTGATTTGGGTTAGCGTCCGCTGTCATAAGACGCAAAGAATTTCTCCATTTGTTGTTGTGCGACAAACGCTCTGCGAGTGCCGTCGCCGAGTTGTGAAGTACCTGTTACTCTAGGAGTCATCGTCACGGAGTGCGATGACGTCGATCACCGTTCGATGGGGTTGCACTCCGTATCTTTTTCCCCAAAGGTTGCAACAACTGAACAATTAAACCTACGCCTTAAGGACAGCAAAGTCATGAGTTCCTTGCGACTTAGAATACTACTCTCACTGACCGCGGAGGACAGCGTTTACCAGCAAGCGGAGGCACAAGCAGCCAAAAATGCGGCTGGAAAACACGGCTTCGATGTTGAGCCGACCTATGCCAAAGGCGATGCGATTGCGCAGAGTGACCAATTGTTGCGGGTCATTCAATCCTCAACAAATCGTCCCGACGTGATCATGTTGGAACCGGTTGGCACAGGCATGGTTCGTGTTGCTCAAGAAGCGGTGAAAGCTGGTATCGGCTGGGTCGTCGTAAACCGCGAAGTGGATTACGTTTCCGATCTCCGGCGAACTGCTCGTGCGCCGGTGTTCGCGGTCACTACGAATCACGTTGAGACCGGAAGAATCCAGGGCAAGCAGTTGAATGCGTTGCTTCCCGACGGTGGCTTCGTCTTATATTTGCAGGGGCCGACTGGTCATCCGGTTGTCGAAAGTCGTCAGGCGGGAATGCTCGAGACGAAAAGTCCGCTCATCGAGATACGCTCTCTGCAGGGACAATGGCAGGAGTCTGTTGCATGCGATGTCGTCGCTTCGTGGCTGCAGCTTCCCGCGTCTCGAACTCTTCGATCTATGGTAGTCGCCGCTCAGAACGATTTCATGGCGATGGGTGCGCGCAAAGCGTTCAGCCAACCGGGTAAACAGCCTGCCTCACAAACTCCCGCGGTGAAATACATCGGATGCGACGGTCTTGAGGAGCAGGGGTGTCGCTGGGTACAAGGTGGATTACTGGATGCAACTGTACGTTGCCCCTCGCTTACGGGCCTTGCCATGGATCTGCTGGCCAAGGAAGTGCGACACGGCGGCGCCTCTCAACCTGTTACTCTAGCGGACCCGGTGTCCTATCCACCCCTGGAGCGCCTGGGGCACTAACGCAGCTGGAGGCGCGGGGAGTATCGTTCCCGCCAAGTCCGAATGCGTACAAACACGGCCACAAACTGGATTAACTATACCGGCTACAGCTATGACAACAACCGCAGTTCTAACCTGCTGCTGACGACAGCTCCTTCGCCGAGCCTGCCGGCTCGCCATTGTACTGGTTAATATGTTCCAGTTCCTTCAAGTGGTCATACCAGGTATATTTCAGAATGAGCGATGTAACGGCGATAATTACGGCAGCAAGTGCGGCGTGCTTCATCCTCCACGTCACGATATACATCGGCAGTGCAACTAACGCGACC
The DNA here is from genome assembly GCA_003225655.1 of Acidobacteriota bacterium. Classification (GTDB taxonomy): domain Bacteria; phylum Acidobacteriota; class Terriglobia; order Terriglobales; family Acidobacteriaceae; genus QIAW01. The sequence continues at coordinate 3,349 of QIAW01000091.1, read as the reverse complement.
TGCCACACCATGCCTATGACTATGTTAAAAACGTCGCGCCAGAAGTCTTTGTTGCGCTGGAACGACGGATCTTCCTGCTGTACTTTCCTGAGGATGGGGCCCCAGAATCCCCAGGGCCGAACGCGGCGATAGAAATCTTTCAGCGTTTCTTCATCCTGCGGCTGCGAAAGCAGCGTGCCAAGGAGGCATCCTATGAGCGAGAACAGGAAGACCACGCCGAAACCCAGGGAGACATCGAGGTTCACGGAATGCGTTCGGGCGAAGACCTGCAATGGAGAAATGCGGGCGATCGCTACTGGCACCAGCGTCGACGAGAACATGCCTACGACCATCCCCCAGAAATAACCGTAGCCGTTGAAACGCCACCAATACCACTTGAGAACATTGGACGCAGCGTATCCACCCCACAGCGAAGTGACGATCCAGATCACGATGCCATTCACGCTGGTGACGTACCAACCGAGCACCACCCCAAGCAGCACGACCACGAAGGAACTCAAGTAACTCAAGCGAACATAAGTCTTCGGCCCAGCATGTCGATTCATATACTGCTTGTAGATGTCGTTGACGAAGTACGGCGGCGCTGCGTTCACGGTCGCCGCGAAATTCGACATGAAGGCAGCGAGCAGACCGGCGATAAGAATCCCAAGCAGGCCAGTCGGAACAAAGCGAGCCAGCGCTTCAGGCAGGATGCGCTCGAAATCCATGTTGGTGCCCATGCCGCGAATTGTGTCGCTGAAGAAGACCAGTGCCAGCACCGTCAACCCGGTGATCAGGAAATAACGCGGGAAGGTCAGCACCACGTTCACCCAGCCGCTCATCATGGACGCTTCACGCGGATTCTTGCAGGAGAGCACGCGCTGCATGTCATAATTGGGCGCCGGTCCCGCAGCGGAAACCAGGATGCCCTTGAACAGCAGCATCATGACGAAGAATCCGAACAGGCCATACCCGTCTTGCGCAATCTTGGCATTTGCCGAAGGCACAAGATTCGACCAATCCAGGCCCAGGTGCCAGCCGAAGAAAATGTTCTCCCAGCCGGCGGGAATGAAATGGTGCAGTGTGCCGGGAGCGACTTTCATCATGGCGATGATGCCGACCGCAAATGATGCGACCGAAAGAATGCAGAACTGCATGACTTCCGTTATTACGACACTGAACATCCCGCCCTTGATCACGTAAATCGTGGTGATCGCGATCAGCAGCAGAGCGTATTGGTTCGCGCTCAGGTGCCACGGAAGGAACGTCGCGGCGAACTTGCCAATTCCTTTGAACCCGTAGGTGAAGAAACCAATGATGCTGAAGAACGCATAGATCACGACGATAATATGCGAGAGCTGCGCCCCGCGGCCTTTCCCGAATCGCGTCTGAATCCACTCGGCGCCGGTCATCACATTGGAACGCCTCAACCAACTCGACAGGTACACCATTAACAAAACCTGGTTGAAAGTCGGCCACAGCCAGGGGATCCAAACGCTCTTCAGGCCGTAGACGAACATCCAGTAAACCAGCAGCATGGTGCCGCTGATGTCGAACATTCCCGAGGCATTGGACACGCCCAGGATGTACCACGGCATAATGTTGCCACCGAGGAAGTACGCTCTAATATCGCGCGATGCGCGGTGAGAAACCCAATAGCCGACCAGAACGGATGCTACGAGGTAGGCCACGACGATGGCGATGTCGATGCTGTGTAAGCTCAAAAAGACACCTCAATAAGAACGTGAAGGTTTGATTTCAGCGCTGCCCAGGGACGACATAAAATCCGTTTTCTTAAGGATGGGCCGTGCCAACTATGCACCAGAGTGCCGAGGGAATCCAGCGAAAAACGCCAGCATAACCACAGATCACGGAGGGATGTATGCCCTCGTCCGGGGTCCTCAACCGGAGCGGGTTTTGCCGGTTGGGGTGGTCGTCCGCCTGCCGCTCGACGGCATAGCGCGCGCCAGGCCGCTTGCGCATGCGACGAAGCGCCTGGCGCGCGTGATGGCTCATCTGCCCGAAAGTTGTGGGTTTGGGATACGCTGTGCCTATCCGGACAACCAGAATTCCCCCCAAGGACACTTGAAGTCCAGCCGAAGTTGGAGGGAAATTTTTCATGTGCAGCTTGATGTCCCACCCCTTGCAAGCAGCGCCTAAGAATTGTCGGCGCAGAAAAAAAACCAACAAAACGTATCTGTTGATCGGGGTCCTTTTGGGGGGCAGTTGTCTCGCTCTTGCGCAGGCGGCAATCAAGGGCACTCCAACGGCCTTTGCCGGGCACGCTGTGGTTAACGTGCAGGAGCTGGCGGAGCAGGAAAAGCTGCATCCCTCCGTAAGCTCACACCTGGCGACTCCTGTGCCGGAGATGAGACAGCCGGACCTGCAGGTGCCACCCGGTGCGCCCACAATTTACCTGACGAAAGGGAGAAACGCCGCGGCCGCGACTCCATCTGGTTCTGCGTCTCAACCGGCGTCTCCGCAATCGTCATCTCTTGCGCCGTTCTCTCCCGTAGCAAGGTTCAGCTTTGCCGGCACCTCCGACAATTCACTGCGGATTCCACCCAGCGCTCAAGCGGCGGTGAATGCAACCTATTTGGTGGAGACGGTGAACGGCACATTTACAGTGCAGAATCGGACCGGCGGATTGCTGCAGACGGTGCTCATGGACAATTTCTGGGCGTCCGTCGGCGGCGTTACGGGAGTGGTGAACGCCCGGGTCGTCTACGATCCCTACAATAGCCGCTGGATCATGGCTGCCGAGGGGAACGGAAACACCATCAATTCGGTGGTATTAATCGGAGTCTCACAAAACTCAAACCCGACGAGTACGTGGAACCTTTTTAAGGTCAATTCCGACGCCGGGTCCTGGGCAAATTTTGCCTCACTCGGCTTCAATGCCAATTGGATTGCGGTGAGCATGAACATGTTTCAACTCAACTGCACCACCAACTGCTTTCAACAGGAGAACGTCTACGTTTTCAACAAAGCGCTGTTGTATGCAAACAACCTGGGCACGGTCAGCAAGTTTAGCGATACCAGCGGCGCCGGTACCTATGTGCCTGCGGTCACGTTTGACAACAGCGCGTCAACGCCGCTCTATCTGCTGCAGAAATGGAATGGTAATACCATCGACATTAATGGGAATCCTGCCGGATTCCTGAGGATAGGTTCGATTACCGGAACCCCAACCACTCCCAGCCTTAACTTTCAGGCAAGCTTCGTCGAATTTGGCCTTCCCTGGGCATTTACTGGCGGACTGAATGGAGGATTTGCACCCCAGGCAAGCACCACAACCCGGATCGATACGGACGACGACAGGACACTGAGTCTTAGTTACCGGAATGGCGCACTGTGGGGCGCGCAGACG
>QIAW01000574.1 GCA_003225655.1 Acidobacteriota bacterium | reverse complement strand
CGGTGACATCGGAATGGCCAAGGGAAAGTACATGGCGATTCTGGCGGAAAATCCCGGCAATGCCCGCGCCAAGGCCGGGCTTGAGTCGTTGCCCAAAGATGCCAACGTGGTTGCCAGCGCAGATGCGGATAGGATGCTGGCCAATGGCATCGGGGAATTCTACAAAGGCGCCTACGAAGACGCCGAAGTCCACATCAAGGACTACATCGAACTGAACGGGGCAAAGGCCGCCCTGGCCTACTTCTATCGTGCCGCATCCAAGTTGACCCGCTACTATCTAAGAGGCGAGAAACAGGATGACAGAAGATTACTCACCGACGCGGAGTCTGATTTCCGCATGGCCAAGAAGACGCCCGGGTTCAATCCTCCAGAAAAGATGGTCTCTCCCAAGATCATTCAGGTATTTAATAAGAGCACTTCTTAGCGCACAAGACGGAGATCATCGCGCTAAACCTATTTCTGCAAGAACGGATTGTTTGCCCGCTCTTCGGCGATGGTGGTCAGCGGGCCGTGACCAGCACGCGATGGTGCAGGGAATTCATGATCTTCTGAAATGATCCGCCGGGAAGGTCGGTGCGTCCGATGCTGCCGGCAAAGAGTGTGTCACCGGCAATGAGCTTCTTTTCCCCGGCAAAGTAAATGCAGACGCTTCCTTCAGTGTGCCCTGGCGTGTGCAGCACGGTGGAAATCAGATTGCCGGTCTTGATGGAGTCGCCATCGGCAAGGTCGTGGTCAATTTGGGCCTTCTCCGGAGCAGCCATGCCCAGCCATGCCGCCTGCACATCCAGCATCTTCAGCAGGGCAGAGTCATTTTGATTCAACAGAATAGGCGCGCCGGTAGCGTGCTTGAGCTTCATGGCCCCACCCACGTGATCAATATGCGCGTGCGTCACCACAATCTGCTTGACCACAAGGCCGTGCTGCTTGACTGTTTCGAGGATTTGCTCAACGTTGTCGCCGGGATCAATGACCATGGCCTCATGCGTGGTTTCATCGCCTATGACGGAACAATTGCATTGCAGCGGACCTACGGGGAAGATTTTGTGAATCATAGGCGGCTCACGATTACCCGGTTTCCATTGTGCCCAAGTCTTCTGGAAGTGTTGTGATCGCGATCAACACTTCTGAAGACAATAAAAAATGAAGACAATAAAAAATCGCGGGCCGCATGCCCGCGATTTTTGGTAAAGTCTAAAAGTTATTTTTTTGCCGGTTGCGATTGCTGCGCGGGTTTGGCGCCCGAGAGCACAGAGCCGCCTGCGACCTTCCTGCTTCCCATAATGGAAAGGGTAATCGAGGTCAGCATGAAAATAACAGCGCACCAAGTCGTCAATTTCGTCATGATGGTCGCGGCGCCGCGCGGTCCAAAGGCGGTCTGGCTGCCCTGGCCGCCGAAGGCGGCCGCCAGGTCTCCACTCTGCGCGCTTTGCAACAGCACGACAATAATCAGAAAGAGACAGACAAAAATGTGCACAATCAAAACGAGAATGCCAAGCATAAAACTCCTACCGGTGCCTTTTATGGCCGTGAATTATGGTGCGGAAGGGGGGATTTGAACCCCCACGCCTTTCGGCGCCACCCCCTCAAGATGGTGTGTCTGCCAGTTTCACCACTTCCGCAGATATCTTTAGATGTGACTCCAAGTCAAACAATTATTATAGCAGGAGCTCACTGGCCCACCTTTTTACATCCCAAAAGCTCACCATTTCACAATGGCGGCAAAGGACTTGGGGTCGAGGCTCGCGCCGCCCACCAAGCCTCCGTCAATTTCTTCCTGCGACATCAGCGCCTTGGCATTTTCCGGCTTGATGCTTCCGCCGTACAGGATGCGCAGTTTTTGGGCTGCGTCGTCCCCCAAGGCCACGGCCGCTTGTTTGCGGATTACGCGATGCGCATCGACAGCGATCTCGGGGGTCGCAGTTTTGCCGGTTCCAATAGCCCACACGGGTTCGTACGCGATGGTGAATTTGGCGACGTGCTCGCCGGAAATTCCCCGCAGGGCATTTTCACACTGCCGGCGCAGAACATCGTTGGTGATCCCCGCCTCGCGCTCTTCGAGGACTTCGCCGATGCAGACAATGGAGGTCAATCCGGCGGCGAGGGCAGCTTGTAGCCTGCGGTTCACCGTCTCATCGGTCTCGCCAAAGTACTGGCGGCGCTCGGAGTGTCCAAGAATCACGTGGGTGCAGCCGACCGAGAGCAGCATGGCGGCGGAAACTTCCCCGGTATAGGCCCCCTCTTTTTCCCAATACATGTTCTGGCCGCCCAGCCCAACGTTGGTATCGCACAACAGTTCGGTGAGAGCGGGAATAGAGACGTACGGAGGACAGATGACAATCTCATCGCGAGTGTGTCCATGCACCAGCGGCAGAAAGCCGCCCACGAAAGCTTCGGCTTGCTGCGGCGTTTTGTACATCTTCCAGTTGGCTGCAAGTAGTTTTTTTCGACTCATAAAGGGTTCAATCGTTTGAATCAATTCCTATACTGGGAAATTTCCCTGAAGATAAAAGTTCCCGAGCGGCCTGGCTGTAAACTCCCAGAGTGAATTGATCAAACAACACAAATTGCGCCTGGGAGACTGAATTGAGCTGCGCTAAAGTCTCGACCACTGCGGATAGAGCCACAATAGCCGCCTTTTCCACCGGATAACCGAAAGCCCCGGTTGAAATTGAGGGAAAGGCCACACTGGTGAGCTTTAACTTCTCGGCCAGCAGGAGCGACTCCCGATAACAACTTTGCAGCAACTCAGCTTCGTTCCGTTTCCCGCCATTCCATACCGGGCCGACGGTGTGAATCACGTGGCGCGCCGCCAGTTTGGCGCCGGTGGTTGCCACGGCTTTCCCTGTGGGCAGTGGGCCTTGTGCGCTGCGGATCTTTCTGCACTCTTCCAGAATCGCCGGCCCACCAGCGCGGTGGATCGCGCCATCCACCCCGCCACCACCCATGAGCGACGAATTGGCCGCGTTCACGATGGCATCGGTCCTTGCCAGGGTAATATCTCCGCGCAGCAGGAGAACTGTTTTCCCTGGCGGCACAACAACGCGCACTATGTTCTTAGGCACGGCGTTGGTTCCATGACTATTTATCCGTCAGCGCCTCAACACCGGGCAGCTTCCGGCCTTCAAGAAATTCAAGCGACGCGCCGCCCCCGGTCGAGATGTGGGTGATCTTGTTGCTTACACCGGCGGCATGCACCGCGGCCACGGAGTCGCCTCCACCCACGATGGAGGTCGCACCGGGGTTTCCGGCAACAGCTTTGGCGACAGCAACGGTGCCGGCATCGAAGGGTGGAGTTTCGAAGACACCCATTGGGCCGTTCCAGACAATTGTCTTGGCGTGGGCGATTTCGCCTGCGTACAGCTTTACGGTCTCGGGGCCGATATCAAGCCCCATCTGATCGGATGGGATGGGTTGCGAAGCAGTCAGCGTGGAAGTCCTCACGCCGGCCTCGATTTTTGGAGCAATCACATCGTCTACCGGCAAGAGGAATTTGATCTTCCGCGACTTCGCCTGCTGCAGCAATTGCTTCGCGAGCTCAAGCTTGTCATCTTCCACCAGCGACTTGCCTACCTGCCTGCCGCTGGCTTTCATGAAGGTGTAGGCCATGGCGCCGCCGATGAGCAGGGCGTCAACCTTGCTCAGCAGGTTCTGGATCACGCCAATTTTGTCCGAAACCTTGGCTCCGCCCAGAATGGCGACGAACGGGTGTTGCGGATCCTGCAGGGCGCGGCCCATGTAGTCGAGTTCTTTTTGCATGAGCAACCCAGCGGCCGATTTTTGCACGAACTGCGTGATTCCGGCGGTTGAGGCGTGCGCGCGATGCGCCGAGCCGAAAGCGTCATTGACGTAATAATCCGCCAGGCTGGCGAGTTCTTTGGCGAAAGCCGGATCGTTGGCCTCTTCTTCCGCATGGAAGCGGAGATTTTCCAGCAGCAAAGGCTGTCCTGGCTCCAGCTTGGACGACATCTCTTTGGCTTCGATGCCCACGCACTCCGGACAGAAGCCCACGTTCTCGTCGAGACCGAGCTGCTTATCCAGCAACATGCGCAACCGCTCGGCCACCGGTTTGAGGCTCATTTTAGGATTCGGTTTGCCCTTGGGACGTCCCAGATGCGAGACCAAAATGACTTTAGCTTTGCGCCGCAACGCGTATTCGATGGTGGGCAGAGTTTCGACAATACGAGTGTCATCGGTTACACGGCCATCTTCAGAGAGAGGCACATTGAAATCCACCCGGATAAATACACGCTTGTTTTCGAGGTTCAGATCTTTGATCGAAAGTTTTGCCATAAATTTGTTTCACCACAGAGGACACAAAGGAAACACCCAAAGGAACACAAGAAAGGCAATCAAAAGATGGCTCGATCACCCGACAATTCAATTTGTTCTTTGTGTCCTTTGTTGCTGTCCTTCGTGTCCTTTGTGGTTAGATTTGGTTAGATTCCCTTGCTGCTGATGTACTTGATCAGGTCGCGGACACGGCAGGAGTATCCCCACTCGTTGTCGTACCACGCGATTACTTTTACGCAGTTGCCATCCACGACCCGGGTCATGGGAGCATCGACGATAGAGGAGCGCGAGTCGCCCTTGTAGTCTGAAGAAACCAGTTCGGCCGTCTCGTAGCCCAGGTATCCCTTCAAGGGTCCCGATTCGGAGGCGTTCTTCAGCGCGGCATTCACCTCTTCAACCGAGGTCTTTTTCTCTACGAAGACGACCAAATCTACCACCGAAACGTTGGGGGTAGGGACGCGCATGGCAAAGCCATCGAGCTTGCCCTTCATTTCAGGAATCACCAGATAGATGGCCTTGGCCGCGCCGGTGCTGGTGGGAATCATGGAAAGCGCCGCTGCTCGGGCGCGCCGCAGGTCTTTATGGGGAAAATCGAGGATGACCTGGTCATTCGTGTAGGAGTGAATGGTGGTCATGGTGCCGTTCTTGATCTTGAAGTTATCATGCACGACTTTGGTGACGGGAGCCAGACAGTTTGTCGTGCAAGAAGCATTGGAAAGGACGTGATGTTTGGCGGCATCGTACATGCCTTCATTGACGCCCATCACAATGGTGATGTCTT
>QIAW01000573.1 GCA_003225655.1 Acidobacteriota bacterium | reverse complement strand
GATGAAGCGCCTCGAATCCGAGCCTGATGATCTGCTGGTGCTGCAGAAAGCCGTGGCCGCCGTCGAGCTCGCCAGCCTGCTGCCCTTCCACGTGGACCTCTGGAATGCCCAAAACATCTATTACGAGCTGATGCAGAAGCACCCGCTGCCTCTTGCTCAAAGAGATGAACAATCTGTCCAACCCGATGAAAAGCGTGATGCTGAGGAAGCCCTGCGCTGGCACGAGTTGTTCCGCAAGCTGGGTGATCTGCTCAAGGTCCGCTTGCAGGAGCCCAGCATACAAACGGGAGAGGTTCACCGCCAAAATCAGGAGCAGAGCAAAGACAAAGACGGCCAACCCTCGCAAGAGCTGGAAGCAAAGACAGAAACGGCCGCACCCACTGGCACATTGGTGGCTTAGTAGCTCGTGTGGCACAGCGCGGCAAGCCGCAAATAGAAAACCACCATTTTCCCAGTGGCCATGTCGCAGGTCCCCGTCATGTTGAGCGGAGCGCCACGACCCTGTGACCCACGAACACGATCTGAAGCGCGGAGTCGAAACACCCCGAAGGTATCTCCAGAATCCATACCGCCTCCGGGAGTCCTCTCCCTTGCAGCCGCGTGCGAACACGTTGGCTGCGCGTAACGGCCTCCACGAATCCATTCTGGGAGCGTGGGAAAAAGACGGCTCTGCTGGCTCGGTCGGCTGGATCCCTGCTGACAGAACCTGGGCGGGTTGGAGATGCGGTCTGGGACACGCCATAGGAGAGAGCTCCCTGAATCCGCATTTTCTGGGGAAGCATTCCCGGGGTATTTCGACTCCGCGCCCGTCAGCTTCTGGCTGCCGGTTTTCTGCAGGCGCTCCGCTCAATATGACAGAGGGAAAAGGATTGGAATGGCATGAAAATCTTCGCGAAAAGCAAAGAATTTTAGGACATAGTAGTACAGCCGTCCTCGGCTGTGCCCCTGCTGGACCGGAACCACTCGCAGCTTCAATCGGACCCGCCTGGGATTTTTCTGTAATGGAAACCTGAAAATCTAAGGAACCGGACTAGATGTCCAGATTCTTCACATCCAGGGCGTTTTCTTCGATGAATTTGCGCCGTGATTCCACATCTTCACCCATGAGTGTAGTGAAGATGGTTTCGCACTCGGCCAGATCTTCCATCTTTACGGTCAGCAGCGTGCGTTTTTCCGGATCGAGCGTGGTCTCCCACAGTTGCACCGACGTCATCTCGCCCAGTCCTTTGTAGCGTTGCACGTTGAAGTCTTTCTTGCCCTGGCTGAGGACGTAATCGAACAACTCGCGCGCAGACTGCTTCTCCACCGTCTC
>QIAW01000089.1 GCA_003225655.1 Acidobacteriota bacterium | reverse complement strand
AGTCAAGTCAAAAGCCTCTCCCACCGGGGCTGAAGCCCGCATCTCTTAACAACTTACGGCACGAGTAAACTCGTGCCCTGATACACGTCTGTTCGCCCGAACTGTTCTCTTCTTGCACGCAGTGTACCCATTGCAGTCAGTCCTACTGCAAAACCCAATCCTTGGCGGCGGCGCTGAGTTTCTTTAAATCTTTTTCTGACCGTGCTTCGCTGTACACCCGCACCACAGGTTCGGTTCCTGAAACCCGGTAGCACACCCAGGAGCCATCCTCGAACAGTAGCTTGAGGCCGTCGGTGCGCACTACTTCGGCGACTTTTCTGCCGCTGAACTCGCGCGGCTCCTCCCGTAACTTCTTAGT
>QIAW01000090.1 GCA_003225655.1 Acidobacteriota bacterium | reverse complement strand
CAACGGCAAATAAAAAAGCCCGCCTGAGTTCATGCTCAAGGCGGGATAAAAAGCCGATTTGCGTCTTACTGCTGGCGCAGGGCGGTCATCGGGATTGAAATATTGTAGGTGGTAGCGCCGGCTCCGACTCCACCCTGGCAGGTATTAGGCGGGGTGGTACAGACATTGCGCGTGCTGGGGCATTCGGCCGCCCAGAACATGTAGCCCAGCATGCCGTTCGTAGTCCCCGCTCCATTGGGAGCCACGGTCTGCACAAAATTGCCGGTGGAGTTCTCCAGCGAGGAGCTGAACATGGTGCACTCTGGCGCAGGATTGTGGCCGGTAACAATATAGAGGCTTCCAGTAAACTTTGCCGGGGCGAGCGGCGGCACCGGAGGCGCGAATTGCGGTTCCCCATTGATGTGCTCCAGCCAGTTACCTTCGGCGCTGGACACACTGGAAGGCTGCTTGTTAGGAACCATGGCATTGGCATAATCGAGCACGGGATTCGAGGTATTCAGCCAATTCGTGGTCGCATAGCGGGAAATTGCGGTCAGAAAACGGTCGCCGGCGCCGAGATCAATGGTCAGGCGCGCTGCCGGGTTAGCGCCCGTGGCGTCGTAGGGAAGCTGTGAACAGTAGGCATTCACAAATGCCTGCAAGCCAGTTAGATTGGGACTTGAACTGTTTTCATAATCAATCTCAATGCCCACGCCGAGGCTCTTGGCGACGGCTGCGGCGTTGACTCCGAGCTGCGTGGGATTGGCTGCCAACGCCTGATCCCAAAACGTTGTATAGGTTATTCCTCCGATGGAAAGCATGACCCGCACATTATGGCCGGTGAAGTAATTCACCACCGCCTGGTTCATGCCGACGGGCACGCCGTTCAGGGTTTGCGAATCAGTGGTCTGGTTCAGAAGCTTCATGGGTTGCACAAAGCTGAGGATGACAAGGTTGACCGAGGGTAATCCGTTACCCCGATCAATGAGCCAATGATTCTTCGTATCAAAGTCGGTCATGTCGCGCACTGTGCTCCACGCACATCCATCGTTGCTACAGTGCCATGCGCCATAGATTTCAATCGGGGTTTGCGCCGCGGCGAGTGACAGGCAGGTGAATGCCGGAACGAAGACGAGGGCCAACAGCAGTTTCTTTACCATGGGATGCCTCCTAGAAGTGAAGCGTCGATTTGGGCGTGCAAGGCGGGAGTGACCTTGGTGCGCAAGGCGGCTCGGGTCGTGCAGTGACTCGGGATTATATTCCAAACAGCTAGAGCTATCTCATAAATAAATCCAAGGTGAAAACATCTTTACCGCGGACGCTAAAGTGACGAGGAATCCCTATGATCTTCGAAGATTCACGCGCAGCACAGCCCAAGAATTTATCGTAACCATAGGGATTCCTCCCCGCTGCGCGGGATCGAAATGACAAAGAATTTGGATTTTCCCTGCTGCTGAAGGCGTGCCCTTCCGAAAGACTGTTTGGATGGCTTCTAATGTATCCAGTCGAAAAATTTCGTCCAGGCGGATGCAAAGGCAACCCCAAAGCCATTTTGCAGCTAAAACTGATCGCACAACTCGATTACAATTAAAAGGTTATGAGTGTCGAAGGTATGGATGCCTGGGTCATTGCCGGCAGAAGCTTTCATTCCCGCCTGATTGTAGGTACGGGCAAGTACAAATCCGGACAGGAGACGGCGCGCGCCATTGAAGCCAGCGGCGCTGAAATGGTTACCGTTGCCGTGCGGCGTGTCAACCTGGACCGCAGCAAGGAATCTCTGCTCGATTTCATCGATCCCAAAAAATATTTTCTTCTGCCCAACACCGCGGGATGCTATACCGCCGATGACGCCATCCGCGCCGCACGGCTGGCCCGCGAAGTGGGACTCTCCGACTGGGTAAAAATCGAGGTCATCGGCGACGAGCGCACACTTTATCCCGATGTGCTGGCGACCATTGAAGCCACTCGCGTTCTGGTGAAAGAAGATTTTACGGTGCTTCCCTACACCAGCGATGACATTGTTGTGGCTAAACGCCTGCTCGATGCCGGCGCCAGCGCCATCATGCCGCTGGGCGCTCCTATTGGCAGCGGGATGGGAATCCAGAACGCCGCCAATCTCCGCATCTTGCGCGAGATGATTACCAGCGTGCCGCTCATCGTGGATGCCGGCGTTGGCACCGCCTCCGATGCCGCTATTGCCATGGAATTGGGCGCTGATGGCGTGCTGATGAATTCCGGAATCGCCCATGCTGAAGAACCTGTATTAATGGCAGGAGCGATGCGCCATGCCATCATCGCTGGACGCGCCGCCTACCTCGCCGGACGCATGCCCAAGAAACTCTATGCCACTGCCAGCTCTCCGCTGGAAGGGGTGGTGCGGTAGAAGAACAGTACTCGGTTGTCAGTACTCAGTACTCAGAAAAGTTCTCAGTTCTCGGTTCTCAGGAAAGCAACCGCAAGATCGTTGGCCTGCAGTCAGGATATGTCTTCGTAAAGAAATCATTCAAGGATGCCGGCAGAACCCAGATGGGCTTCTGATTACCTCTTTGCGGTAGCGTTGGTTGGCGGCTGCTGGGGATTTGGTTGGGGATACGTAAATACCTTTTCACCCGGACGCGCATAGCGCAACTGCTCGCGCGCTTCCCTCTCAATGGTCTTAGGATCGGAGCGCAGCGATTTGATGTCTGACTGCATGCGATCGTTTTCCTTTTGCAGGTTCTCGATCTCGCCCTGCAAACTGCGATACTCTACGCGCTTATGTTCGTAGGTCAGCATGCCATTGGCGCCGAAGATGACATGCCAGCCCATCAGCACGGTGAGCACACCAATGCTCAGGGTCGCCACCTTGCGGCGGCGGGTGTAGAGCCATTCGCGGGTTGCGTCGATAAGTTCCAAGGTCGAAGCGTCGTCCCTTCGGGACTCTGATCGTTTTCTATACATACCCAACGCTGAAGCGCT
>QIAW01000572.1 GCA_003225655.1 Acidobacteriota bacterium | reverse complement strand
ATTGTAGAGATCGAGCAGAAGCATCTCGTGGGGTATGGAATGGCCAACCGCAACGCGGGCGGCTTCAAGCGCGGCGAGGGAATCGCGCACCAATCCCTGGTGACGGATGTTGGTCAGCATGCCGCTTTCCCGCTGCCCGCCACCTTCACCGGCAATCTGCTGCAGAATTGCTTCGCGCAACTCTCTGATTCCTTCTCCGGTCAAGGCCGAGGTCCGCAGGCGATGCGAATTGCCGGTGAGCGGCGCTGAGCGCGGGGTTTTCACCAGATCGGCTTTGTTCTCCACGAAGATGGCGGCGCGATTCTCCAGCCGGCTGTTCAGCATTTGGTCTTCACCAGGATGAGGATCGCCAGCCTCCAGAACCACCAGCACCAGGTCGGCCTCGGCCAGGGCTTCGTAAGATTTCTGAATGCCAATGCTTTCGGCTTCGTCCGAGGCCGCGCGAATTCCGGCGGTATCAACCAAACGTACGGGAATGCCGGCAATGGCAACGGTTTCGCTCACCAGGTCGCGGGTGGTTCCGGGCGTGGCGGTGACGATGGCGCGCTCCCGCTCGACCAGGCGGTTGAAGAGACTCGATTTGCCTACGTTCGGCCGGCCTACGATGGCCAAGGTCAGGCCCTCATGAATAATTTTGCCGTAAGAAAATGACTTCGCCAGCTCTTCGAGCGGAGAGCGCGCGGCGGCAATGCGATTGAGGATTTCGCCAGCCGGCAAGATGGATACATCATCTTCGGCGAAGTCCACGCCTGCCTCAAGCACGGCGATCAGCTCCACCAGTTTTTGCTTGATGGGCTGGAGCCGTTTGGAAAGCGCGCCCTCGAGTTGCTGCGCCGCAACCTTGGCCTGAAAGAGGGTTTGCGATTCAATCAGGTCGCGCACCGCCTCGGCCTGGGTGAGATCGAGCCGGCCCTTGAGGAAGGCACGCATGGTGAACTCGCCGGGCTCGGCCAGGCGGGCGCCATGCTGGAGCGCGATGGAGACGATATGCTCCAAAACCACGGGCGCGCCGTGGGCGGAAATTTCCACGATGTCGTCCGTGGTATAGGAATGGGGCTTGGCAAAATACGTGACCACGATTTCGTCAATGCGCTCGCCGCCGGCGGGGTCGATTAGTTCACCGAACGATGCGCGTCCTGGCGCTAACTCATGCCCCCCGCCTTTTTGACTAAGGCGCAGCATGGGCGCGGCGATTGCGCGAGCTTCAGGTCCGGCCAGGCGCACCATGCCAATGCCGCCACGTCCAGGCGGAGTGGCGATGGCGACGATGGTATCGTCGAGGTCCACGGCTTTGATTGTAACGGGTGAGTCGGGTGAGAGCGCCGCCAGGGGCAAGCCAACCGTGAACTTGCCGCAGTCCTGTTTTGGGTATAGGACCTTAGGGAATAAGCCGTGGCAAAAAGAAGCCGGTGTGCTGGCAGTGTTCTGCGAAGGCGGCGCCGAATTCCTGCGATAGCATTGATTCTTCAATACGGGCCTTTGTGTAGAACGAAAACCAAGCCAGCATGACCGCTATCACGGCGCGCCATTCTGCCATGGCCAATGCAGTTCCAACAAGCGCTAACAAGATCCCGGTATAGATAGGATGGCGTACGTAGGCATAGGGGCCGTTTCGAATCAGTTCATGCTCTACCTTGATGGTCACCTTGCTGCTCCAATTTTGACCCAAGGTGTAGCGCGCCCAAAAGGCA
>QIAW01000088.1 GCA_003225655.1 Acidobacteriota bacterium | reverse complement strand
TTAAATAATGTCATACTCAAAAGAGGCCAGGGCTGAAGCCCAAAATTCTTCAGAACCCTTCCCCCGGCTTAAAGCCGGGGGTTCCCACCGTGCGTCGCAAGCGACGCAATAGGACCTAATTTTTAGGGCTCTTTTCGGCACGGATAAATCCGTGCCCTGACACAAACCTATTTTTGAAACAAGCTCTAATGTTGAAATGCCCTAGCCACAACAGACTCCGCTGCTGCATCAGAGATGCACATGGAGTCTATACATCCTCTCATGGGCCGCACGCTGGTGCTGGTGGCCCATCCTGATGACGAGGTCATTGGCTGTGGGGCGCTCTTGGGCCGCATGCGTTCTCCCGTGGTCGTATTGGCTACCGATGGCGCGCCGCAGGACCCTTATTTCTGGCAGGGACATGGCTCGCGTAATGCCTACGCCGATGCGAGACGCGAAGAAGCAGAGCGGGTTGCGGAATTTGGAATGCATGCAGTCAAATTTCTTTCCGACCACCGACTCAATGTATTTGTCGATCAGGAATTGTTTTGCCACCTCACTTCGGCCCTGGAAGAGCTGAGACAAATCATCGAGAAAATGCAGCCCGATGCCTTGCTGACATTGGCATATGAAGGCGGTCATCCGGATCACGATTGCTGCAATTTCCTCACCTCTGTGCTCGCCGGCGAGTTTCACTTGCCCGCATGGGAGATGCCGCTTTATCATCGAGCCCCTGATGGAGAGAGCAAACAACAACAGTTCCTGTTCGAAAGTGGCAGAGAGCTTATCTTGCGCTTGAACGCTGGCGAGTCGGCGAGGAAAGCGGCTATGTTGGGTATTTATTCTTCACAGCAGGGAGTTCTGGCGAATTTCTCAATAGCAAGCGAGCGTTTTCGCCCGCTAGCGGTTTATGATTATTGCCAGCCTCCCCACCCCGGTATTTTGAATTATGAAGCCTGGGGATGGCCCATGACTGGCAGGGAAGTAGCCGCCGCCTTTTGCCGCCAGTTAGAGCGTATCCAAAACAAAAAACGTATGAGGGTTTCGTGAGCCAGAGATTGAATATTTTGTATATTGCCTATCCTCTTCTGCCCGTCAGCCGAGAGAGCTGTGGCGGGGCGGAACAGATGCTCTGGCTGCTGGAACGCGAGATGCACCGCAGAGGCCATCGAACCACGGTCGCATGCTGCGCTGGCTCGCGGGTCTCAGGAGCACTGGCGCTCACCTCTCCTGGAGCCGTTGAAAGCGATGGCTTCGAGAGATGCAATACTGCGCATATCGCCGATATTTGCGAATTGGTACAAGCGCGGCAGAACACAGACGGTGCGTTCGATCTGATTCACGACGAAAGCGGAAGCTTCTGGATGCACGCAGCAGAGATCAGCACGCCGGTTTTGGCTACGCTGCATCTGACGCGCAGTTTTTATCCCGCTCATGCCTGGCGCAACCCGGCACCCAATGTCAGCTTTAACTGTGTTTCCCTCACCCAGGCGGCCACATTTGAAGGCATTGCGAATATCGCGCGGGTGATCTCCAATGGCATTGATCTGGAGCAGTATCCGCTGCGAAAGAAAAAGGCCGATTACGTCTTATGGCTGGGACGTATCTGTGAAGAGAAGGGTGTTCATCTTGCCCTCGACGTAGCGCAGCAGGCCAACGCCAAGCTGATTCTGGCGGGCAAGCTGTATCCATTTTCGTATCACCAGCAGTACTGTCAGCGAGAGGTTGCCCCCC
>QIAW01000006.1 GCA_003225655.1 Acidobacteriota bacterium | reverse complement strand
CGGGAATATGCCAGGCGCAGCCGCAGACGCGACTGGGGAAAGAGAGTGGCATTGTAATCGCTCATGCGGCGGATTACATCGAAACGGTGCGGTGAGTTCAGAATGGGAACAAAGGGCAGCGAGGTTGGAGGGTTGAGAGGATTGGCCAGCTGGTTGTAATCCCAATAATTATGGTCGCGGCGGAAGCTGGCATTGAAGTTATAGAGTTTGTTTTTTGATGCGCGCAGGCGGATAACACTCGAGGGCTCGCCGCCCAGTCCGAAGCTGGAAAGTGAAAATGAGTCGAAGAGCAATCCCGCATTATTGAGCGAGTGTACATCCAGCGACTGGTCGAGCAGGCGCAGTCCGGTGTGCTCATCCACGAAGCTGTCGAAGACGCTGCGATTGCCGCTTTGGCCGGTGATGCGGTATCCGAACTCCGCCGACTGGCGGATATTGTAGTTGCCGGCGGTTGTGCCCTCAGGCGGCGCGTCTGGCTGCTGCGCCCATGTGGAAAGTGAAAAGAGGAGCAACATGGAGGAAATAATTGCATAGACAATCTTAGAAGCCGGATTTGTCGCCTCAGAAACCCATGTTCTTGTGGAGTTTTTACGGCACGGCTGAAGAGACTGCGGAAAAAGTCCTCGTGTGTGAAGACGTGTATCAGGACACGAGTTTACTCGTGCCGTAAGCCGCTCAAAAATAACAATTCCTTGCTGCCGCAGGCATGCGCGCAGCGAAGCGGAGCGCCATAGAAAAGACTTCTTCCGCAACCTCGGTAGATGTGCCCCTTCCACTCCATGGGTAAAACCGTCCCATAAAGGCAATTTCCAACCGAATTTTCCCGCCGTCATCATTTGAAAAAGAACTGGTTAAAGTTGGAACCGTGGAGATTTGCGTGGCACAGGGTGCATGCTTGAAACTGCGCCGCCTGGTCGTGGTAGCCGGGGGTGCCACGCACTCCGGAGCCAAAGCTGACCGTGTGGCACTCGAGACAGAGTAAATTGACGTTGCTGCGCTTCAGCAAGCGGGGGTTCGCGGAGCCATGAGGAACGTGGCACGAAGTGCATCCCTCGGTCACCTGGGGGGCGTGCTCGAAGACGAAAGGACCGGATTTTTCCACGTGACACTTGAGGCATACCGCATCCTGGCTGGCGGCGGTCCGCAACTGCGTATTTACGAAGCTGCCATGCTGGTTATGGCAATCGGTGCACTTGATCAGCTTTTCGTCCACGCGATGATGGAAGGTCTTGGCGAAATCAGGCTTAATCTCGGAATGGCACGCGTAGCATAACTGCGGCTGCGGCTTGACTAACAAATATTGCGGCTGGCGGTAGTGATGCGGCGAGTGGCAGTCGAGGCAGTTCACGTCATTGCTCTTGTGGGCCGAGCGCAGGAAGTTGCTATGCTCTTCTCCGTACTGGTGGCAGGTGAGGCAGGCGGCAGTGATCTTATCCGCGGAGGCGCCCTTGAAAGAAACGATCTTTGCCGGATCGCCGCCCGACTGTACGTGCTCCCCGCCCGGCCCGTGGCAGGATTCGCACTGCCCGGTTACAGTTGCCGCATCGCGCTTGTCAAAGGCAATCTTCCAATGCGGCGTGGTGGCAAAGTTCTTGTAGATTTCCTGGTGGCAATCCTTACAGCTCCCGGAGCCGATAAACCCAGGCGGCAGCTTGGCGGGCGCGGGTTGTTTTTCCTGGGCAGATGCACGCGCGACGAGGCCAACCACAGCAATCACGAACACGAGCCTGCGCCAAAACAGGAAGCGGATGCTGGTCATGAGCGATGCTCAGACAAGATATCAGCAAAAGATGGCAGGCTCTCTGCAGATGAACACATTTGACAAATATTTGACAAGCGGAGTGCCAATCGCCGGTTGCCACTCCGTCTATGGAGCAGCCGCGTCGAAAGGAGATGAATATAAATTTCTATTTCGGATTGGTATTTTGCGTGTTCTGTCCGGCACGCACCATGGGACGAGGCCTGGTTCTTGTGGTGGCGTGAACAAGGGTACAGGTGTTGTTTGCGTAGGTGCCACTGCAACTCGGATATCCCGGATTCGGAACTGAAGAAGAAACCATCACAAAAGCATCGACCTTTCTACCAAAGGGCGGCACTACGTTCACCGTTATCTCTTTGTAGAACGGAGATGCATAAGTAATCGTATGTAAATTGCACAGTGTGGCTGTAGAACTTTGAGTGACGCAATTGTCGCTACCACTATTGTTAAAAGAGACCACTGCTGAAGCGATTGTGACCGGTTCCGAAAAGCTAATCAGCAACTGCACACCCGTTGAATCGTCGCAAGCACCTGCACCCGTACATCCGCCGCCGCTATTGTAATTGCTGTAGTCGACCGCAGTTACTTTGAAAGTATACGGAACACCAATGCCAACTAGAGTTGGGGCGGTGGAAGGATAGGGATAGGTAAAGGCAGGTCCACCTGGCCAACCCTGACTGGTATAAGGGCCAAAATAAACAAGTGTCACCGATGCTGGTCCGGCACCAGCCGTTTCGTTCAGCGTCACACTTCGGGTCTGAAACTGGCCCGGTGCTGCTACCGGTGTGGCCTGTATCGTGACGGGATGGGATCCCACACTTACCGAAGAACTGGTGTTCAGAACCAGTGTGTCATTAATCACCTGTCCAGGACTCAATGTCAAAGCCTGAGTCGAAGCACCATTGGAGAAGATGCAAGCTACGCCGGAGGGCGGGGAGGGGCAATTCAGATCCACCTCTCCGGCGAAAGACCCAAGAGAAGAAATCTGGAAGGTGATGGGGCTGCTGGGATCGTTGGGACTGCCTTGGACAGCGCTGACCGAGCTTGGTGTCGGCTGTGAGAAGCTGAAACTGCCCACGCTCAGCGTAACCGGGACGGCGTGCGTGAGCGACTCCACTCCGCTGCCCGAGATGCTAAAGCTGAAGTTGGCAACCGCGGGGTTGCTGGCGGTTACCGTAAAGGGCACATTCTGCGCATTGGCCGCCAGCGGCACAGAAGCGCCGGTGCAGGTGGCCGGCGGACTGCCCTGGCAGATCACAGTTATGGTGCTGCTATATCCGCCAAAAGCAGAGAGCGTGCCATTGAAGGTTGCGGTTTGATTGGGCAGCACAGATTGCACCGGATTAGAGATGCTGAGCGTA
Organism: Acidobacteriota bacterium; assembly: GCA_003225655.1. Lineage (GTDB taxonomy): Bacteria > Acidobacteriota > Terriglobia > Terriglobales > Acidobacteriaceae > QIAW01. Next base: position 1,965 of record QIAW01000006.1, on the reverse strand, counting down.
AAGTCATGCACAGCTTCATTAATGACCGATGATGCGCTCCCATTGAAATTACTATTGGCATTAAATACGGCGGTGATGGGATGCGTTCCTCCTGCCAAAGCAGAGGTGGTAAAAACAGCATGGCCGGCGCCGTCGAGTGCGATTGTTCCCCCACCAAGGGGAGTGCCATTGTCTTCGAAGGTAGCCGTGCCCGTTGGAACAACTCCGGTGCCGCTGGTATTGCTGACACTGGCCGTAAAACTAACCGATTGACCCGCCGTCGCCGGATTTGTGCCACTGGTAAGCGCCAGCGCCGTTGAGGTATTGGCTGCATTCACAGTGTGACTAAGGGCGCCAGAAGTCGAGCCGGAAAAATTTCCATTCGCGGGAGTATAAACAGCGGTAATGCTGTGGACCCCGCCAGAAAGTGAAGAAATCGCAAAACTGCGAGAACCGGATATCAGGGTCAGTGGAGCACTAATAGCAACGCCGAAATCCTCAAATGTGACCGTACCTGTGGGAGTGACCGACGAAAAGAAAACATTGTTGTTGACTGTAGCTGTGAAGGTCACCGATTGCCCAAAGATCGAAGGATTGGGACCGGCAGTGCGGCTGAGGGATACCGTAGTGCCATCCGGATCGACAATGAGAACACCCCGCATACCAGCGCCGTGAGGGATGCAGAAATAATTGTAGCTTCCCGCGTTCAGGTTGCCGCCTGCCGTAGAATGGCCATCGAAGGTCACGTAGTAGTCTGTCGGATTTGACATGGTGCCGGTGTCGAAGAAACTGTTTCCAGTGCAAACGCCACCTGGACATGTACCCGAAGTCGCCGAATGGCTCCCAAAGGTCTGTCCAGTGGGTTGAAAGAAGTCAACCGTCAGACCGAAACTGACATGCGACGTTAAGGGATTTGCCGAGGAGCAGGTGGAAGAATTCAAACTAAAACAGCTCGTTCCCTGATTGGTATCCTGGGTAGCATAGACGACTGTACAACCGAAGCTGCAATTTTGGGCAGCAGCAGGCGTATGGGCCATGCAGACAAACACCAGCGCCAGCACGCCGAAGCGCAAGGCAGGGCGCAAAGTCCTCTGGAACAAAGGCACTCTCATTCGATACGTCCTTGCAACGAAGAACCCACGGGCCTGCAAACTCGTTCGGTAATCTGAGGGGAGGTGTAATTGTAGCGCAAGATAAGGCCCAAAACTACAGCCATATTGCACCGGCTCAAACCCCTTCGAAGCCCGCAATCGCAGGGCTTCTTACATTCTTTTTTGGATCTGTACAGGCTCTCAATTGATAGTGCGATGGCAACGAGGAGCGTTACAGAAAGCAGTAGAGGTTACAGAAAGCAGTAGAGCGTGTTTCAAAAAAAAGTTTGTGTCAGGGTACGGATTTATCCGTGCCGAAAGAGCTCTAAAATAATGGCTTCAGCTCCCTGAGGTCACTCTATAAATCATCGCGCGAATATTTTTGAAATACGCTCCATTGGCAGTACTCAATTGTCAGTACTCGGTACTAGAAAAGCTCTCTCGTAACCTGGGTGATTAACTGTCTGAGAGTCTCGACGGGGCTCTTCACAGCACGAGCAGCTAGTCTTGTCGCGAGGTAGATTTCCCCCGGATTTACTTGAAGTAAATCCGGGGGAAGCCGTTTTAACAGTCCCCTGCTAGAAGCTGAGTCTTAGAGCCAACTGCAAGCGGCGTTTGAGAGAGGCGTTGGTGAATTTTCCAAAGGTTATATTCTTTTGCGGTGAGAAGTTACCCAAGTAATCGGCCTGGAATTGCGTCTTGGTATCCACCGAAGTGAAGTTAGTTGTGTTAAACACATCGTAGGCTTCGGCGCGGAACTGGAGTTTGAAGCGCTCGCCCGGCATGGGAATCTGCTTGAAGAGCGACATATCCCAGTTGTTGACGCCGGGCCCGTGGAAGTAGTTCCTGGGACCATTGCCGGGAGTGCCTTGCTGAGTGCCTTCCAGAGTGCCCC
>QIAW01000569.1 GCA_003225655.1 Acidobacteriota bacterium | reverse complement strand
AGATAAGGAAGCAGGCGGCGCACAATACGCTTGCGGGCGCGTTCCGCGATGGAGGTGGTTAGTGCGATCTGGGCGCTCATAGAGTGGAGCATGGAATCAAGATGCCCTAGCGTTTTCTCCGCGTCTCTGCGCCTTCGCGGTGAGAAGGCGTTTTGCTTTCCTTTGTGCCCTTCGTGACTAAGCATTTTTCCAGAATGCATCTCAGTCCGGTGAGCAGTGCGTCCTCGGTTTCCGCGGTGGAGAGCACGGTAGCCGGCACCGACATTCCCGTAAGGGCGCTGCGCCAGGCCTCGGCTAACGCCGCTGTTCCCACGATTGCCACCTGCTTTTCTTCTGCCAACACCCGGCGGGCGATCAGGGCATCCATGTCAGAGGCAACAAAAGCTCCGATGAGAAATGAGAGCCGCTCCTCCGGCGTGCCTTGTTTGGCGAGTTGCAGCAGCCGGACTGAGAACACGGCGCGCGCCAGGCCCGACCTGCGCTGCTCCTTCATGCCGGCCTTCATCCAGGGCCCGGCAATCGCGCTGGCACGCTCCTCGGGCAGTGCGCTGGCCAGAATTGTCTGCGTCTGGGCGGCGTGAATGAGCTCACCGGAAAGGGATGTGCTGCTCGATTCGATGCGCCCTTCGGCGTCCAATTGAATCGCCTTCCAGTGCGAGCCCAGGTTCAGCACCACCGCGGGGGTCTGAACGTAACCCATGGCGATGAGCCCGATGCACAGAGTCTCTTCTCCGCGCATGACGTCAGTGGTGTGGATTTTCTCGAGCTTTGCCTCCGCCGGCCCGGAGCGCACCCCGGGGACCAACAGGATGGGAAGCTCAGTGATCTCGGGGAATTGAAACCATTTCGAAGCGGCGGCAATCTCCGCCAGCCCGGCCGGCGCAGGCAAATGCGGCACTTCGGCGAGGCCGAGCGGCGAGCCGATCATTCCGGCGGCTACGATGCAGGTGGGGGCGCTCAACGTCAACTTTGAAGCAAGATTTGAAGCGGCAGTTTTGGAGGCTTTGTTGATCTCGGCCTGCAAAGTTTCGATCAGCTCACGCAACGCGCTGTGGATCTTCTGTGGCGAGCCATCACGCGCGGTATCGCGGACGCCTGCGGGCCGGTTGAAGCGGGCGACCATCTGCCCGCCGCACATCAGCCAGCCACGGGTGTTGGTGGTGCCCATGTCTACGTAAATGGCGCTCACATGCGGGCGTGTGTCTAGGTGAGAATTCATGCAATGTTCGGAACCAAGCCGGGGGATGGCGTGAACGGCAACGATATCTGAATGTGGAGGCCCGCGCAACCACCATGCTCGATTCCAGACGCTATCTGGGGTGACTCATAGTCGACCTATTTCATTGACAACCCCCAATGATTGGTCTAAAGTGCGCGCATCAGCCGAAATCTAAAACTTGAGAGTTGTTGCGTTGTGCGCGTCTCTTATCGCGGAAGAGCCCTGTGCGAAAGGTGTGCCTGCAATTCAAAATCCTTAAGGAGAGAACTCAAATGAAAGCACGAGCAAGCATGTTGGTACTTCTCGGCCTTGTTTTGGCACTGATAGCAGTATTGATGCCCGCTGTTGCCTTCGCGCAGTCTCAAGAAGAGCCTTCCGGAGCCCAAACTCTTCTTGCCGGAGGCATGCTCCTGGTTATCGCTGTCATTGGCCTGGCGTTCTATGTTTATCTGTCGTTGGCCCTTATGACCATTGCCAATAAGACACACACTGAAAATGCCTGGCTGGCTTGGATTCCCATTGGGAATCTTGTTCTACTGCTAAGCGTCGCCAAGAAACCTATCTGGTGGATTCTGCTCTTCTTGATTCCTCTGGTGAGCATCGTGATGGCGATTATTGTTTGGATGGCCGTAGCAGAGGCTCGTGGCAAGCCCAACTGGTGGGGCATTTTGCTCATCATCCCCCTGGTGGGCTTAGTCGTTCCAGGTTATCTTGCCTGGTCAGACTGATCTCTTTCATCCTGACCTCGGGACTTTGGCCAGCAACCGGCACTTGAATTCGCAACGCCGTGTCAGTCAGCCACGGGTGTTGGTGGTGCCCATGTCTACGTAAATGGCGCTCACATGCGGGCGTGCATCTCGGTGAGAATTCATGCAATTGTTCGGGGCCAGACCGGGGGATGGCGTGAACGGCAACGATATCTGAATAGCGGCGTCGTGGGTGCAACCACAGCTCTCGGTCACAAGAGATCATTACCTAAGTGATTCACGAGGAAATGACAGATAAGCCGTTTTTGATTGCTTTTTCGTGCCTGTGGCCGTACCTTTTATATATTCCCCCAACATACATGCCCCCTAACCATCGATTTTGGAAGTCGGGCGATGGAACCAGTTACCCTCTCAACGGCCCATGGTCAGCGGCTGCGCTGCGCTATCCGTAGTGTGCGCGCAAAGATTATGCCACTGAAGAACAAAACAGTTCGAGTCATCTGCAGGATTGTTTTCGCACTCTTGTGTTCCACCGGCATACTGCCCAGCCAGCTTGTGGCTTCTTCTTATGGGTGTTTCGCTCCACCGGTAAACTATACCGGCTTCTACACGCCCTACGATGTGGCAGCAGGGGACTTCAACAAGGACGGCAAGCTTGACTTGGTAGTCGCCGACGGTTCTGGCGGAACTCTCTATGTGCTCCTGGGAAATGGAGATGGAACCTTTCAGCCGCCGACCGCGCTTTCATCGGGCGGCAACCCCTGGGCGGTTGTGGTCGGGGACTTCAATGGCGATGGCAAACTCGACATCGCGGCGGCAAACTTTAACACCAGCGGCACCGTGGGGATCTTGCTCGGAAATGGAGACGGAACTTTCCAGACGGCAAAAACTTTTCCAGCGGGGATCAATCCTGCCTCGATTGCGGTGGGTGATTTCAACGGCGACGGCAAGCTGGATGTCGTGATTTCCAATGAATACAATTCTTCCCAAACTCTGAGCATATTGCTGGGTAACGGTGATGGCACCCTTGGAGCCGCGACCACCTATACTCTGCCCAATGGCTATACCCTCTCGGTCACTGTGGCCGACCTCAATGGCGACGGCAAACTCGACATTGCTGACTCCAATAGCGATGTCCTGCTGGGCAACGGCAATGGGATCTTTGGGATGGCAGTGAACTACGGTTCCGGGAACGGGGTAGGGCCAAAATCCGTGGTCACGAGAGACTTTAACCACGATGGCAAACTGGACATTGCCATCGCTAGTTATGGCAACAACAGTCTGAGCATTCTACTGGGCAACGGAAACGGCACCTTTCAGCCGCCGGTTTACTACCCTACAGGAAGCGGCGGCGCCTATGGCGCCCAATCATTGGCGGCCGCCGATTTTAACAAAGACGGCAATCTTGACATCGCGGTCGGCGTAGTAGGCGGCAAGAGTGTCAGTGTTTTTCTGGGAAATGTGGACGGCACCTTTCAACAGGCTGCGAATTTCCCAGTCGGCAACAATCCCTGGTCTGTTGCTTCCGCAGATGTGAATGGTGACGGTTATCCCGATCTGGTAACTGCCAATTACAGTGGCAGCAATGTCGGGAACTATGTCTCGGTGCTGCTCAACACGCCCTGCAACGCTTCTTATTTTAGTTTGAGCGCCCCGGGTGCGACCGCAGCAGGCTCCCCGATCAGCATCACGGTGACCGCGTTCAATCCCTATCATCAGACCGCTACCAACTACACGGGCATGGTGCACTTTACCAGTTCCGATCCTCAGGCGGTGTTTCCGCCGGACTCAACTCTGACGAATGGAGTAGGTACGTTCACGGTTACGCTGAAGAGTTCCGGCAATCAGACCGTTACGGCTACCGACACAGTAACTGCCTCCACGACCGGCAGTACAACGGTTTCAGTCAGTCCTGGATCCACGGTGGGCTTCGCCGTTACGGTTCCTGTCCGCAGAACGCCCGGTGTCGCTT
>QIAW01000571.1 GCA_003225655.1 Acidobacteriota bacterium | reverse complement strand
GTCGAAGGACAGGACGACCTGCACGGCGCCCACTGGGCCACGCTGGCCAACACCATCGTTTACGATCTCTCGGACGACAACCTGGGCGGCAACAGCATGCTGCGGCTTCCGCTGACCCGCTACAAATATCTGCGCATCACCATGGAAGGAGCGGTGAAGCCCACCGATGTGGAAGGCGCCACCGCCAACATCAGACAAGACGAGAAGGCGGTGTGGCGGACCATCAACAGTGAGGGAAAACGGGAGGAGCAGGGCAAGGATACAGTCTTCACATTCTCCATCCCTAAGAATGTTCCGGTGGAGCGGGTAGCGTTCACCATTGACGCCGCGCAGCCAAACTTCCGCCGCCAGATTGAAGTGCAAAGCGGGAAGAATGAATGGCCCAACTCGGGGGAGATCAGCCGCGTGCACATGGTGCGGCACGGACAGAAGATCGACTTTGAGCAATCGGCGCTGGAGCTGGGCGGAATCAGGCCAGAAATGCTGAAGGTGACTATCCATAACGGAGACGATCCACCGCTGAAGATCACGGTCGCGCGACTCGAGCAATACGAGCGCCGGGTTTATTTCAACGCCTCAGAGGCGCCGCACCTTTATTACGGCGACGAAAAACTGGACGAGCCGGTCTACGACTACGCCAAACTTTTTCAGCAAGAGACGAACGCCGCGCCCGCCCAGCTTGGCCCAGAGCAGACGAATACGGCCTACACGGGGCGTCCGGATGACAGGCCGTGGACCGAGAAACATCCTGCGGTGCTGTGGGCGGCGATTATAGGAGCAGTGGTTGTTTTAGGTGCGGTGGCGTTGAGATCGATGAAGAATACGGCGGCTAACACTTAGCGACTTCTAACGGTTCACTGCCGAACGGTAGCTGCTCTCATTTCGCCAACTCCCGCTTCACAATCTCACTGACCAGCTTGCCATCCACGCGGGTGCCTGAAGTGGCGAATTTTGCCATGGCATTCTTCATCACCGTTCCCATGTCTTTCATCGTGGGTGAGTCCATTTCGCTGATGGTAGCGCGTACGGTGGCTACAACTTCCTCCTCGCCGGCCGCTTTGGGCATATAGGACTCGATGATGACGATCTCGGCGGCTTCTTTATCAGCGAGCTCTTGGCGGCCGCCCTTGGTGAACTGTTCCACGGAATCTTTGCGCTGCTTGATGAGCGTGCTGAGCACGGCCAGTGCCTCTTTTTCATCGAGCGGCGAGCGCTTATCGATTTCCTTGTTCTTGAGCGCGGATTTGACCATGCGCAGGGTGGAAAGGCGATGCTCTTCGCGGGCGCGCATGGCTTCGACGATGTCTTTTTGAATCTGTTCAGGGATGCTCATAAGGGTAGTGGAAAACGATTACGATTCTCTCATAAAGGGCCCGGCTGGTTCACCACAGAGGCACAGAAGGAACAAGGAGCCTTTCGCGTCAAATGTCCAAGCCGAAACTGGCTGAGTGGTTGCTTACTATGCAAAACTTAGATTTCAAATATTAAAATACGACGCCATCTCTCTAGGCACAATCAAGTGCCATGCGGTATCATTCCATGTAACCCCAAGTACTTCTCCTAAGGATCATAATCAACATGCTACGCAAAAATAGGCTTTTCACACCGGGCCCAACGCCGCTTCTGCCTTCCGCGCAGAATGCGATGGCGGCGTTTGGTATGCACCACCGCACGGCGGACTTCCGTACGCTGTACACGCGCACCCTGGCGGACCTGAAGGCGTTTATCGGAACCAACAACGATTGCCTGCTGCTGGCCTCTTCGGGCTCAGGCGCCATGGAAGCCTCAATTTCGAACCTGACCTCGCCGGGAGATACCATCCTGGTGCTGACCGCGGGCAAATTCGGCGAGCGCTGGGCCGACCTGGGAAAAGCCTATGGCTGCAAGGTGGAGATGGTTAAAGCGGAGTATGGGCAGACTTTTCCGCTGGAAGCGGTGCGGCAGAAGCTGAGCGCCGATGTGCGCGTTGTCTACATGCAGGCGACGGAGAGTTCAACCGGCGTGCGTCATGACGTGGCCGGCGTGGCCAAGCTGCTGCGCGATTCCAAGCACGAGGCGCTGCTGGTGGTCGACGCCATCACCGGGCTGGGCACAACCAAGTTCGACGTGGATGGCTGGGGCCTCGACATTGTCATCGGCGGATCGCAAAAAGCGGTCATGATTCCACCGGGGCTGGCATATCTTTCGGTCAGCGAGCGCGCCTGGCAGCGCATGGAGAGCACCAAGTCCCCTCGCTATTACTTTGATCTGCGCAAAGAGCGCAAGGCAGCGTCGAAGGGTGAATCGGCTTTCACTCCAGCCACCTCGCTGATTGCGGGTTTAGGAGCGGCGTTTGATTTCATCCGCGCCGCGGGAAACGGCGATCTGGCAGCGGGACGCGATTTGCTGATTGCCAACGCCGAACTGGCGGCCGCCATGACACGGGCAGCGGCATCGGCACTCGATTTGCAACTTTATGCTCCGACGGCTCCGGCAGCGGCGCTGACCGCAATTATTCCGCCGGCGGGGATTGATTCCGGCGTATTCGTGAAGGGCTTCCGCGAGATGTTTGACGCCGTGATCGCCAACGGACAGGGCGACATGAAGGGCAAGCTGTTCCGCATTGCCCATCTGGGTTATTTCGATTACCTGGATACGATCGCAATTATCGGCGGCCTGGAGCAGGTAACCGCCAAGGTGACGCAACGCAAGAGCTTCGAGTTCGGCGTGGCCGTGCGAGCAGCACAGCAGATTTATGCCGATGCCAATGGGATTGCCTACGAGCCTGCCGGAGCGCTGGCTTCGGCGAAAGCGTAGATCATTTCGAGAGCAAACCTTACGGGTGGTCCAATTTACGCCGCAGGTGATTCCGATCTCCATCGGAGGTCCTTCGCCTGCGGCTCAGGATGACACCACATAGAAAGCACCTACAAGTGCCCAAGGAATAACCAGAACCATGAAAATCGTACTTGCTGAAAAGACATCTTCCGCCGCCGTGACTCTTTTTAAAGAAGAGTCCGGCTGGACGGTCATCACCGCAGACCAGATCAACGGTGACTTGCCCAAGCAGATTTCCGATGCCGACGCGCTGCTGGTGCGCTCGGCTGTTGACGTAAATGCCGGCTTGCTGGAGCACGCGCAAAAGCTGAAGGTCAT
>QIAW01000570.1 GCA_003225655.1 Acidobacteriota bacterium | reverse complement strand
ATGAATGGTCCTGAAATCTCCGCTCAATTTGAAATTACAGTTCACAGTGCTGATTTTCATCGCCTGCCAGACAGTCCTGGGCAATAGCTGAGGACAGCTGGGCAGATAAATGCAATGTTCGGGGAACAGAAATGATCGCTACTTAGACTACGGGGTCTAAAAAGGAAGGACGCATCGCGGGGTCCTGTGCATCACAAGGTTAGGAAACTTACGCATGGGAGTCAAATCGAAAAATCCTATGCTTGCTATCGATCTTTTTTTCTTATTCCTTTGATCGCATAAATTCCCAAGATAAAAAAATTCTATTGGACGGCTATACGCGAATCGTGTGAAAGTTAAAAGCGATGAATGCAACGATGAACACAACTGTGTTAGTTGAAAACCCCGAAGTTGATTTCCTGCATGAGATTGGCTGTCGCGGCGCAGCGGCCGAACCGTTGCCTCATGTACTGGAGCGGATTGTGGAATTTGTCTCCGCGGTTGTGCGCTGTGACGCCTGTCTGCTCTACGTGTTGGAAGGCGACGAACTGGTGCTGCGCGCCTCCAAGAATCCTCATCCCGATGTTGTGGGCCGGTTGAAGATGCTGGTCGGTTATGGGATCACTGGTTGGGTAGCGCAGCATCGCGTGCCGGTTGCGGTATCGCGCTCTGCCTATCGCGATGCCCGCTTTCAATCCTTCAACCAGCTTCCCGAGGACCGCTACGAGGCATTCCTCTCCGTGCCTATTCTCTGCCGCGGACGGGTTGTTGGCGTCATCAATCTGCAACATCGTCGTCCGCACGTGCATACTGCCCGTGAAATCAGGCTGATTTCAACCATCGGCTTCTTTGTCGGCGGTGAGATTGAGATGGCGCGCCAGGAAAGCGCTATTTCCATGCTCTCCCAACAATTAGAGACCCGCAAATTGATCGAAAGAGCGAAAGGCATCCTGCAACGCGAATTGGGGATCAACGAAGAAGAAGCATATCTCACATTACAGGCCCAGAGCCGGCGCAGGCGGAAATCGATGAGGGAGATCGCCCAGGCTCTGATCTTAGGCGAGGAATTGAAAAAACCTGAGGAGCAATCACCAAACTGACTTTGCTCATTCCCCTAATTAAGCAATACTCGCTATTTATCTCTTCCACAGTGAAGGACGCGTGGCGCCCGATCGCCCGGCACCGTTGTCTGCGGCAGGACTCGCTGCTGACGCGTCGCTCAGCTTCTTACCTGCAGACGCTGCCGCCTCGGGCTGCGAGGGTTGGCGCTGCACTACAGCAGATCCTAACGCCCCTTCAGTACCGGCTTGTTGGCCGACACCGAAGTGGGATGCGGCGGTGCGAATGCGCCGCTCCTCTTCCCTCTTCTTGGCACGCCACTCGTCCAGGCGGGTTTTTTCACTGGTGAGCTCCTTCTCATTTGTCTGGATTCGCAAACGGAGCTGTTCCATGAGGCGCTCAATTTCAGCCTGGGCTTCCTGATTCTGCTGTTGCTTTCCAGCTTTATAGTTCTGGAATATCTGCTGCTGCCGAGCCTCGTAATCATTGAGCACACGCTCTCGCACTGCCGCGTCTTCGATCACATCTTTCAGCTTTACATTGCTGGCTTCGAGTGCCATCAAGACCGCGGCGCCTTTGGCTTCGGGCGCAAGGTCGCGAATGTGCCCATTGCTCAGCATCTCCGCAATTTTCAGGATAGAAAATCCATGCGCCGGCACGCGAACACCGGCTTGTTCATATACATCAGAAAGGTTTGGGGTTTGGATGGGTTGCAGTGCAGCCTGCTGTGCCGACCGCTCCGTCTTAGGAGACATTGCAGCAATTTCCTTGGGAAGCTCTCTCTGCGGAAACAGATCGCGTACGGTCTCCTGCCCGGCTTCCCCGGACATCATAGCGGGTTCTAAAGTTGACTCGTCCTCCAAATGGGCGGCCTGTAAAACATCGGGTCGCATAATCATATTGCCCTCTTTCCCGGAGCCTAACCTGGCTTTCACGATGAACGTCAGGCTAGCCATCCGTAATTTTGAGGGGGGCGTGCTCAACTGGACTCTCTAAATACCAAAGTCAGTTGACCTATTTGATAACATAGATTCAATTTGAAATAACTGCAACATTACTCTAGTAACCTGCTCTTGTAGTCGAACAAGGCAATCCCTAACTGTTTCGAGCCTGCTATCGCAAGATCGTTGCCGATCTGGAAGTTTTCACCCTCGAAGATGCGTAACTCTTGTTAGCGATTCGCCGTGAAGGTTTACATGAAATCTCTGCTGTAAGTTACTAATAATAAGTAAGTTAGACTTATTTTCTCTTTGTCCTCCCGATTCAGGACCTCCAATTTTCTTTGAATCTCGATCTTCGAAAAACTATTGGGATTTTGTCGATTTCCGATGGTTTGAACGTCGTACTGGTGCCCTGGCAAAAAGGGCAATTCAAACTTGAGGAGATTGCAATGAAAAGCAACGTTAAACCTATTCCTGATGGCTTCCACGCAGTTACCCCTTATCTCACTGTCAGAGGCGCGTCCTCGGCGATCGAGTTCTACAGACGGGCCTTCGGCGCCACCGAGCTCTTCCGGATGCCCGGGCCCGATGGCAAGATCATGCACGCCGAGATCACGATTGGCGGCTCCCGGGTCATGGTTGCGGATGAGTGTTCCGCCTCCGGCTCGCAGTCCCCACAGGCCCTGAACGGCACCGCCTGCGGTATTTTTCTCTATCTTGAAAATGTTGACACAACGTTCAAGCAGGCCGTCAAAGCAGGCGCCAAGGAGACCATGCCCGTGCAGAATATGTTCTGGGGCGACCGCTTCGGCAGGCTGACCGACCCCTTCGGCCACAAGTGG
>QIAW01000568.1 GCA_003225655.1 Acidobacteriota bacterium | reverse complement strand
AAGGCCCCGAGTTGTCGAAACGGTGCCTGCCATGAACATCTCCTTATTTCCAGTTCCCCTGACACGCAACGCGCCCGTAAACGAGTCTATTCTTTCAACCGGCACAACATTGGGGTGGGACGCAGGTTGCGATGGAAGCGGCAGACCGAAGGTGAATGTGTAACTGCCCAGCATTGCCGAGCTGAATTGTCCGTTAACCGGAACCTTATGTGAATCACCGCTGGCGGTGTACTCTGCGGTGAAGGCGCCGGTGTTCTCGTCCAGGGTGCGAAACGCCAGGTACCCCGCCCGGTGAATGCCGTCGAAAGAAATATCAAAATAAACCAGCGGAATTGGCTGCACGATTTGATCTTTGAGCGTGGTGTACGGTCCGGCCCATACCACCGTAGTGAATAAGACCACAACCAAAAGCAGGAAACTACGTAAATGCGTCATTGCAATACCTCCTTAATTTCTTATTGATGTAGTTGCTGCCATCGTTCCTCTATCGAGGATAGATGGCTTTATCTCTTTGCCACCTGAACCTGCAGGGTTTGCCTGACGGACGAAATTTCTGTCTCTAGGACACGCATCTGTTCCGCCTGCGCCGCCAGTTGCGCGCTCAGCACGGCGATTTGCGAATCCTTATGCTGGATCTCTTCTTCCAGTTTTTGATTCAGACCCTGGATAGCGGCGAAGGCCACGCCGCCCTCATCCACCTGGGTGATGTGGCGGTCGTCTTCTCCGACGTGGAAAGCGGCGTAGAAGTCTTGCGCCATGGGACCGATATGGCGGATGGCCGCGTCCT
>QIAW01000567.1 GCA_003225655.1 Acidobacteriota bacterium | reverse complement strand
TTTTTGTTAATCTCAATCCCGCGGAAGTCTCCGGCAGTTCGGAGCTTCGGTTTTTCCTGGATCCCCGCTTTTACACGGTCATCCCGCTGGCTGCGGTGTTTTATTACGTGAGTGAGCGGCTGGAAGCCAGCGCCGAAACTGATCCACAATTCGCCAGCGAAAGTGGATTCAGAATTGCACATTTCACGAGTTTCTTCGGACTGATTACATTGGCCGCCATCATGCGCGTGGTCATCGATCCCGAGCAGGTAATCGTAGGCTGGTCGATGCTGGTTTTTGCATTGATGGTAACCGCCTGGGCAAGAAAGCGTTTGATTTTCTAGTATCAGGCGATGTTCGCAACGACCGCTGTGGCCATTCGTGCCGCCTTCTACAACCTTATGTCGGGCCGTCCCATACAAATGGATGCAACCCACCGGCCGTGGTTTTGCGTGGGCATTACAGTAGCTTTGCTTTTCCTCGCTCTGCCCTTCGCGTTCAAGATGCGGGAGTGGAGGAGTAAACGCGGCAACCGAGTGCTTCGCTGGATCGAAGAAAACCCACACCAGGTCCTATTCTTTGTACCTTTGGCGTTGCTTACCTACTTGCTCAACAAAGAGCTTTCTCACGCCATGCTTACAGTTTTCTGGGGCCTGGAGGGCATAATCGTATTCATACTGGGCCTGTCGGTTGGCATGAAGAGTTATCGCCGCTCCGGCCTGGTTCTGCTGCTGGGGCTCTGTCTCGGTAAAGTATTGTTTGATATTTTTGGAGATCCGAACCTCTCCATTCCTAACAAAGCCGTGGCCGCCGTTGTCCTGGGCCTGCTTCTGGGTGGAGTTTCTTTCCTGGGGGCCCGCTATCGTGAGATCATCCGGGAATACTTATGAAACGCTGGCTTTTTTTACTCGTGATTGTCGCGGTGTGCGCGGGAGCGCTGTTGCTGGCCGAACGCCAAAAAGCGCAGACCCATGTAGGCCCGTAGGCGCTCTTAGGCTTGATCGCCGATACCGAGCAGGAGATGAGCCGTGTGCCCGCCCGCCTGACGCGCATCAGCGACGAGCAGGAGATCCGCATTGGCGATGAGATGGCGCAACGCTATGTTGCTGAAATCGAGGCGGCGGAAGCGAAAGATCCCAAGAACGGCGATGATCGGCTGGTCGAAGCTTATGTAGAGCGGGTAGGAAGAAAAGTTTCTCTTTATGCGCAGCGAAAACTTCCCTACCGTTTTCATTACATCCCCGATCCCAACCTCATCAACGCTTTTGCACTTCCCGGTGGCCACGTTTTTATCGGCCGCGGAATGCTGGACCTGATGACCACCGAAGATCAATTGGCCACAGTGCTGGGACATGAGGTTGAACATATTGATTTGCGGCATTGCGCCGAGCGCGTGCAGCTTGAGGCGCACATGCGCAAACTGCACCTGGAAGAGATCAACGGGCTGGTCTCGGTGCCGATTGATTTGTTCAAGACCGGCTACAGCAAAGATCAGGAGCTCGATGCTGACCGCGCTGGAACCCGGCTGGCCATGATGGCCTCATACTCGCCCGACGGGGCTATTTCGATGTTCCGTATGCTCGACAAAGTTTGCAAGCAAGAGACGCGCACCGCGAGGACTCCTCAACAGGAAGTATCTCAACTGGCCCGAGAAACCTTAAAGGGATACTTTGAAACCCATCCACAACCAGAAGAAAGAATTGAACAAATAGAAAGATTAGAGCGCGGATCTGAAACGCCGATTCCAGCACAGAGACGGCTGGATACGAACGTCATGGCTGTTTTGCATCGAGATCTACAAGGAGTAGTTAACGAGACGCCGTCCCGGGTCCTGCAATAGACATTAAATTCACAATCTCAGCCTACCGGAAACCTAACTGACTGGTTCAAACTGACCGTTGGGTTTTTCAGTTTTTTGTCCCGTTCTTGTGCTTGCTCCTAGGAATGTTTCTGTCAGTTTGTCGTTTGCTCAATGCCCCGTTCAACCAAATATCGGTGAGGGTCTCCGCCACCCGGTCCGGATTGAATTTCTGGAAGCGCTTGCCGCCAAAAATTTCCTGCACCAGGAAGTGGTTCCCTATCATCCCCAAAAACCCTCTGGAGGCCAGAAGCGGGTCCATCTTCCGCAACTCCCCCCTTTCCATACGCCGTTGCAGATGCTCGGCCAGCACCTCATAGTATGTCGACACATAAGTGCGATAAAAACGCTGTGAGAGCTTATGATTTTCCAGGGCGCTGTATAGTAGCAAGCGTGTGAGCCGGGTATCCCGGCGAAGAATATTGCTCGCGAGGGTAGAAAGCAGCCGGCGAAGGTCGGCCTGCTCCTCCAATTCCTTCTGCAACTCGCCGCTGGTGCGGGAGCTGCCCTGGCGGCATTGTTCCTCAATGACTGCCCAATACAGGTCCTCTTTCGTAGGAAAGTGGCGGAAGATAATGGCCTCGTTCACTCGGGCCTGTTGGGCGATCTCACGGGTTGTCGCGCCTTTGTAGCCTTGATGCGCGAAGGTTTCAGCAGCTACTCGCAAAATCTGCTGGCGGCGGTCAGTGCCTGAAAGGCGGGGTGCACGGGTTGAAGGCATGTAAGTAACTACTTACTATTTTCCAGCAAGCCTGCGCGAAAGTCAAAATTAAAGATGGAAACTTATACCTCAAGCCACCCTTGATGAAGCCTTATATAAAACTAACATTTTGAAATGGGTGGGATGGTCATCGATAGAAACGGGCAGTGACATTTCTACCGTCATAGCGATTCCACAATTACTGCATCCGCTACAGTGGAGGGGCGTGAGAACCCGCGTTGAGATGCAAAACGAACAGACTTTTATTTGAGCCCCTGCATCAATGTTGAGCCCCGCATGAATTATTAATCATGAATTAATCCTGCATGAATTATTAATAATGTCCCATTGCGCCGCTTGCGGAGCAGGGTGGGAG
>QIAW01000010.1 GCA_003225655.1 Acidobacteriota bacterium | reverse complement strand
GCTGGATCAACAATAGCCAATGGAGCGCGATAAATCCAAAATTAAAAGTTTTATCCAAAGCCAATCTAAATCAAATCCACAAGTTCTTTCAGGAGTTGGTAGCCGGCGGCGGTTGAAGCCCTTTGTCAATTCCCCAGCGATTCCCAACTCCAAGAACAACATAGGTGGAATTGCCTAATTGCCCGGGCTTTGCTTCTAATTGCCGCTTAAGGCTCAGAAAGGTTCAAAAAGGTTCTCAAATCGTCTGCCAGCCCCGACCAATCCTTTCAATAACTTACGCGTAATTTCTGGTTTTCCGTCTACAGGGGTGTAGGCAATTTTGTAGCTGCGAAAGCCTCATAGATCAACAAGCAGGTCCTGTAACTCAGTGAGAACGATGCATCGCTGCTGGGTGACGGTTCCCGCTCTACTGGTGGAGACACACGTTTGGGAAGCGATGCGCAGAGAACGGCTTCATCGCCACACACGCCATCAACACAGACGCCAGCGGACAGAGTAGCTTAAACCTGCCATCGCCACAACTGATGCCCCGACACCTGAACTGTTCCTAGCGCGTCCGGCTATGAACACTGATGCGACATCTTCGTAGCCATTCGACCTGCCAGGGTTTGCCACGTCATGGCAGTTTAGCACTCGAAAAGCCACGGTGTAATGCTGCGGAATCGCCAGCCTGTAGCCTCTGGATCAGCATATCACTTGTAAAAACTGGGCGGCCCGGAGTTGGGCCGCCCGTGAGTGCGCTATTAGAAGAAATCGGAGCCGTTAATGAGAATTGTTGTCCCATCGAACTTGGTCAGGCTCCAGCCTTTGAAGTTGTTGATGCCGGCATAAGTCCTCGCGGCCTCTGAAAGAATCTCGATTGCAACCTGTTCTCCCAGAAGCATTCCCAGAAGATTATCTGAGATGCGCCAGTGGACCCCGGACATATTGCGGCCCTCGCTGATGTTTGCGGCGAGCTTATTGAGTTCACCCAACACAGTCACACCGGTTCCATCTGCCGGATCTGGAGGATTGATTCCGTCTGCATTGCAGAAGTCGCATGGCCAGCAGGTGACGCAGGAGGCGTTGGGCTTCCTGCCGACAGGATCATGGTGTTTGGTTGGTTAGAAGTCGCCAGTTCCTGCGCGTGCAGCAAACTGCCTTGATTGGGATAACCTCGTAGGGCATTCAACTGCCGGTTGCGCTCAAAGATCAGCGGCAGCACAGAAGACTTGGTTAAGTCCGAATGCAACGCGGGATTGATGGAGAAACGTGTTGTTCCGCCGAATTCGCTTCCCAGAGTTCCATCTACGACGTTTCCGAAGGCTTCAGGACGCAGCTTTCGATGTACGTACCACTTGTAATAGAAAGCGTGGCGCTCCCCCGCTGTCGCTTTGGCAATGAGTTCGAGCAGGTGCGCGAGGCCAAAGGTCCCAAATCCCGAGACCCTAGTGTCCAAGGCAAAAGGATTGTTAGGACTCACGGGCACACCAATCGCATTGGCGATGACCGCGGCCCGGAAGTAAAGAGAATAGATGGAATCAGAGGTAGCGAGTTGGCCGAGGTCCCGCATACTGCGAATGTATCTGGGAATCGGATCGAAGGTAACGCTGCCGCTATAAGGCACCGTCTGCTCGGCATTGAGATACTCCGAGAGATTGGTCATGTAATCGAATCCCGTTCCCAGGACTTGGCCGGTATTTGGGTCCGCGACGCGAGCACGTGTATTAATCCTTGGTACGAAATCAACGCCGTCAAGACGATGTTTCAGCAATAAAAACTGAGAAACATACGGGCCATTCAGAGCATCGGTGAATTGATACCGGAAGATCGTCTGCGGGGTTACCGGCTTGGGGCCCTGATAGCCCGAAAGGCCGGCGATATCAGCGACCGCCCGCGCGATGATAGGATTGGTGGCAAAGTCAATAAAAGGAACGTCGCGACAATATGCCTCCCAATAAAGTTCCACCATTTCCGCCGCCCCTTGCGCAGAAGCAATGCTGGGTGGAACTACACGAGTTAATCCGAGGGGGGCAAAAGCCGGAGTTATCGCCCCTGGGCTGTCTGGACCCAGGATATTGAATGTTTGTCCATCCAGCGGACCTAGTAGTTTGCCGGTTCCGCCTGTGGCCTGAGGAACGTTATCAAATGCATCCTTCGTGCCTGCCCTGACGGCCATTAGAAGGATCTGATAATCATTCGGATTCACAAGGCCGTTGGAATCAAGCGGAAATGATCTAAAAAAATTTCCAACGAATTGCTGATGTTCGTAGCGTTCCTCATCACCATTCGTCGGATGAGGAAAAGCGCCGATTTCGTCGCGGGCGGCTTCGTTCGCCGCATCAGTGCGAATTGCCACCAACTGACGGGCACGGTTGTTGGCGCCGCCAACCGTTGGAATAATCTCGGTTGCGGCTGCGGTTTGCATAAGCGCGACCGGGGCCAGCGCTCCCGCCGTCAGCGCCGCCGCCGCCCCAAACCCTGTCTTCTTCAAGAAACTCCGCCTGGAGGCAGAAATGGGTTGCGTTGATCCTTCTGGCTCGCCGTTCACCGGCACCCCAGTGGTTTTGTTGAGATTCGTATCAGTAAGTTGTTCGCCTTTCATTGGAAAATGTGCCTCCATTTATGATTCTTGGTTCATAAAGGTTCCATATGGATGTTGATCACCGGTGCCAACACGACACCCGGCGACAATCTGAGAAAACTGCAGACCGCGTCCTTCTGATGAATGCTTGTGAGGACTTCGTGTTTAACGAAAATTTTGAAGGATAACCAGAGTTGCTGCCCTCTATAAGTGAGTGGTGCGAGTTACCGGGAAATTACAAAATTTTTTAAGCTCAGTAAAATATAGGAATAATCGCTGATCAGTTAAAATCCCGAAATGGAAACACTCCCATGATGGGAATTAATAAAAACATTTTAACAATTGATGGAATAGATTGTAATAAACGGAATAGATTGTAAGAATTAAGACGAGAACGATTGAGCAACGTGCCTCCAACGCGCCAGAGGGCAGTTTTAGTGCAAAGCCTAATGGCGTACAGACGCGTCATGGCTCTTTCGCGAAGCGCCCGAATAAGCTAAGCTTTTGAACAATGTAGTAACGCTCACAAGCGACGAATCCACTTCGAACACAGCGGGTCTGGCCGAATCGGAAGTTGCTGAAAGCGGAAAGTCGAATGTTTCGTCAGATAGGAATCTGGGCAACCCTGCTTCTCCTTGCTCTGCACGCGTGTGTTTACGCCCTGTGCCAAGCCTCGATTCCCAATAATTTCAATTCGGGAGTAGTTGTCGAAAGCATCACCAAGAATTTCGAAGCTGATAAGGCTGGTTTACAGGAGGGCGATACGATCCTGAATTGGTCACGCGATGAAACCGGAGGTGAGATTACTTCGCCGTTCGATTTATCAAGTATAGAGACTGAGCAGGCGCCGCGAGGTGCGGTGACGCTGACCGGATTACGAGACGGGGAAAAATGGACCTGGAGACTGGGTCCAGCCTATTGGCGTGTAAAGTCACGGCCAGGTTCAGCGGATTTTCCACTCTTGATTTACCAGCGCGGCGCGGAGCTGGTGAAGGAGAATAAGTTTATCGAGGCAGCCGAGGTCTGGAAATCAGCCGCACTTAAAAGGCAACAAACAGCTTCTTGGTCTGCAGCATGGTTATATTTTCATACCGCCGAGACCCTTGCTTCTGCACAACGATCGAAAGAAGCAGACGAGGCCTATCGTGAGGCCATCGAGAACGTGGCCGCAGAGCCATCGATCGCCGCACAGTTATGGGAATCCTGGGCTGACACATGCAAGCAGCATGGTGACTGGGATACGGCGAAAAAGAAATATGAGCGCGCATTGCTTGAGGCAAAGGAGAGCAATGCTGAAACCCTGATGGTTGCAGCTATTCTCAGTGATCTGGCCAATCTGGTTCTGGATCAGGGAGAGCCAGCAAAGGCCGAAGATTACGGTCTGCAGGCAATGGCGATCCGCAAGAAAGTTGCTCCCGGCAGTCTGGCTGTAGCTGAAAGTTTGAACGATCTTGCTCATGTGGCGGCCATCACCGGGGACATGGAAAAGGCCGAAAACTATCTCAGCCAGGAGCTAGTCCTAGCGAAAAAAGTTATTCCCGCAAGCTTGGGTGTTGCAAAGGCGCTCGATAGCCTTGGATACGTGGCCTGGCAACGCGGCGATCTGGATCGCGCGCAAGACTACGGTCTGCAGGCATTGGCAATCAGAGAGCAACTCGCGCCAGCGAGTCCCAATATGGTAAAGACTTTGACCAATCTCGGCAATCTTGAGCATGACCGAGGCAATCTTATGCAAGCTGAGCTTTATCATCGTCGCGCGCTGGCCCTCGCTGAGAAGCTTTCTCCTGGTGGTGTGGATGTCGCAATGTGTTTCAACAACCTGGGAGACGTTGTTTTAGATCGGGGAGACCTGACACGAGCTGAGGATTATCATTTGAAAACGTTGGCTATCAATCAAAGAATTGCTCCTGGTAGCCTCGATGTAGCCAATAGCTTCGATAACCTCGGACTAGTTGCCAAAGAACGCGGCGACCTGGCAAAAGCTGAAGCTTATGATCGACAAGCGCTCACCATACGAAAGAGATTAGCGCCCGCCGCAATTGAAACCGCTGCGACTCTGCGCAACCTGGGTGCTTTATTTATAGAACGCCACGACCTGGTGAGCGCCGAAGATTATTACCGTCAGGCATTGGCAATTCGAGAGAAACAGGCGCCGGCAAGCCTCAGCGTGGCAGAAAGCTACAACGATCTGGGCGAGGTTGCTCTGGCTCGCGCCGATGTTACCAAAGCCGAGGAGCATTTTCGCCGGGCCCTCGCTCTCCGAGAGAAGCTTGCTCCTGGAAGTCTGTCCCATGCCGAATCGCTTGCCACGCTTGCCTCCGTGATGCGGCGAAGGCGGCGGTTCGATGTTGCCGAAATATTGTTTCAGCAATCCCTTGATGCTCTGGATCATCAAATCGCTCATCTGGGCGGCGGAGAGGATGTCCGCGCCGGCTACCGCGCCAGGCACGCCAACTATTACAACGAATACATTAACCTGTTGCTTGAGCGGAAAGAGCCTGGACTTGCCTTCCAGGTGCTGGAGCGCTCGCGCGCCAGAATCTTGCTGGAAATGTTAGCGGAGGCGCGAGTGGACATTCATACGGGGCTTGATTCCGCTTTGTTGGAACAGGAACGATTGTTGCAGGAATCATTTCAAAATAAAACTGACCGGCGCATTCGGCTGTTGAGCGGCAAGCACACAGAAGAACAGTTGACCGCGATCAATCAAGAGATCAGCAAACGGGCGGCTGAGTACCAGCAAATTGAAGATGAAATCCAGACTAAGAGTCCGCAATATGCCGCCCTGACGCAGCCCGGCACATTGAATACCGGGGAAGTACAGCAATTGCTGGATTCTGGCACTACTCTTTTGGAATATTCACTAGGTGACGAGCGCAGTTATGTTTGGGTTGTAAGTACAAAAACACTGAACTGGTATGAGCTTGTTGGCCGCAAGCAGATTGAAAGCGCGGCACGTAGAGTCTATAAGCTCCTGACCGCCCGAAATAAAAAAATAAAAACTGAAACCGCGTCTGAAAGACGAGCGCGCTTGGCGAAATCCGAGGCGGAGTATCCACGAGCAGCCGCGGAATTGAGCCGGCTGGTATTGGGCCCAATCGCATCGCAATTCCAAACAAAGCGATTGCTCATCGTGAGTGATGGAGCGCTACAGTATATTCCATTTGGGGTGCTGTCCGTTCCGCGCCATTCAACAATAATCAAGGCAAATCATTCTGCACAGCCGATGCCCCTGGTGGTTGATCATGAAATCATCAACTTACCCTCTGCCTCAGCATTGGCGCTGTTGCGGCAAAGGATGGCGAACCGCCAGGAAAACCCCAGGGCGGTTGCAATATTGGCAGATCCGGTGTTCGACCAACATGACCCCAGGGTGAAAGCAAGAAAAGACGGCTTGAATGGCACGACGCATTCGAACGGAGCAGAACTGCTGTCGGATCCGCTTTCTGTGGATTTGCTGACTCGTTCTATGAGCGATATTGGATTGACTGCCAACGGAGAGCTCCATCTGCCGCGGCTGCCATTTACGCGTCAGGAAGCGAATGCCATTCTGGCAGTAACTCCTCCCGGCCAAGGACTGGACGCCCTGGACTTCAACGCGAACCGTACCACGGCCCTCGGACCTGAGCTGTCGCAATATCGTATCGTGCATTTTGCCACTCACGGGCTCTTAGATAGTGAGCATCCAGAGCTATCAGGGTTGGTCTTATCCCTGGTCGATGAGAAAGGCGAACCGCAGAACGGTTTTGTAAACCTGCAGGACATCTACAATTTATACCTGCCAGTTGATCTCGTTGTTCTCAGCGCCTGTGAGACTGGTTTAGGGAAGGAGATCAAAGGAGAAGGGCTGCTGGGACTGACACGCGGCTTTATGTACGCCGGCGCAGCTCGCGTGGTCGCCAGTCTGTGGAAGGTCGACGATCTTGCGACCGCCACTTTCATGGCGCGGTTCTACAAAGCCATGGAACGGGATGGAGTTCCTCCGGCAGCCGCCCTGCGTCAAGCTGAACTGGAGATGTTAAGACAGAAACGTTGGTCGCTGCCTTATTATTGGGCTGCATTCCAAATCCACGGAGAATGGAAATAAGAAGCGACGGAGAACGGGTTGCCGTTTCCCGTCCACTTGCCAAATTGCATGAGCGAAGGCAATGCACCAGCCCGCAAAGAGTTTAAAGCCCCTCATTTTGAGGGACTGCTTCGCCGGCTGGGCCACGACAGAGATAACGCGGGAAGAGAGTACGAAAAGCTGCGTTGGAAATTGATCAAATTTTTTGAATGGAATTGCTGTTTTCCTGCGGAAGACCTGGTGGATCAAACCCTGGACATCGTGGCGCAAAAAATCAATGACGAGGAAATCAATGATGTCCTGGCTTTTGCTCGGGGGGTGGCAAAAAAAATCAGGCAAGATTCCTACAAGAAGACCAGCAAAATGGTTTCGATTGCCGATCTGGCCCATGTGGAGAACCTTTTCGCCGACCCCCAGCACTTGGAAGATGAGATTAACGAAAGAATAGACAATCAACGCCGAGATAAGTGCTTACAGCATTGCATCGGACGCCTGCCAGAAGAGGACTACAAATTGTTTTTGGCGTACCACGATCCCAAGACAAACGATGCGCGGGCGAGACAGAGACTTGCAAACAGCCTTGGTATTACTGTGGGCGCCCTGCGGGTTCGAATGAATCGGATACGGGATAGACTGGAAAAGTGTACCCGAAGATGCCTCGCTTTACATTGAATCCTGGGGCCATTTGTCAATGAGGAGCAAAAATATTTTCCGTAATTTCTCAGCATCTTGCGCCACTCGAAATTAAGGGATCCGGTATACATCAGAATATGGCTGGTCAAAACAAACAGCGTCGATCAATGATGATCAGCTATCTTCTCGGAGAGATGTCTTCCGGTGAGCGCGCCGAATTAGAAGAGCGCTACTTTGCCGATGACGACCTGTTCAATGAACTTGTCTGCCTCGAAAACGAAATCATTGATTTCTACGTGCAGGGAAAAGTTTCCAAAAATGAGCAGAGGCAATTCGAGCGCTTTTTTCTAGTGGCTCCGGAACGGCAAGAGAAAGTGCGATTTGCAAAGTCTCTGTTGAATCACGTTAAAAGGAAAGCCGAGGTCCAAGACTCGACGACGGAGCGGAAAGCAGACCAGCGGAAATTCGCCTCCGCATTGCATACTTTTTTCTCTTCTCTTAGACCTCAAGGCCTGCCACTGGCGGCGATTTTTGTAACTGTGGCTGCGATTGGCTTGTGGTTATTTTTGGTGAATCATGGGATTCAACGCGAGCCAATCCTGGAGCCGGTAAACGCCCATCCGAAAGAGACGAAACTCTCCCGGTCTGACTCGCTCACCTCATTGCCGTCGCAGCGCGCGACTGGAAATAATGAAAAACATGAAATCGTACAGTCGCAGCCGTCAGCAACTGTCGCGCTGGTTCTCAGTGACGGCTTAGCCCGCAGCAGTGGTGAGCAGCCATCTCTGCTCATTACTCCGGACATTTCTCGCGTGCGCCTTCAGCTTACTCTGGAGAGCGACCGATACTCCAACTATACAGTGCGGTTAGAAACCGCTGAAGGAGAGCCCGTTTGGCAGGGACGGCATATTAAAAGCCACGCAGATCGGGACACAAAAGCAATTACAGTAGAGCTGCAATCAAAGCTCCTTCCAAGTGGAGACTACATTGTAAGACTCAGTGGGGCAAAACGTGATCGGCAAGAAGAAGTTGAAGCCTACGGCTTTCGAGTATTGAACAATCAGCATGTGCCATAAAAGAAGTTGAGCTTTCGGAAAGTGATCGCAAGAAACTCGACTACGCACGAAAACATCTGCTGAAGGATGGCTAGCAACGCTGCGGTGTAGAGCTAATTCCTCGCTCGCGTTCCAACTCCGCCATTTCAAGCGAATAGTTGGGAGAAAAGTCGATATCGTGCCGGAGAACAATATAGCGCCGGGGCAAAGGAGCAGCACCAGGCAAGAAATCCCGGAAGCGGACAAATGCAAAGTCCTTGCTTTTTGCCTTGGCCCGAAATTCCAAGTAGAGCTGCCGCGACAGGAGGCTAAGCACGAACTGCGGTGGAGTTGTCATCAGACGTGTCCGGCTCAAGGCATCCTCCCAAGCTACGTAACTCCACCGGTTCAAGTATCGCGAGCAGCCAATAATTATAGCAACATGCAAATGAACCAAGACGAAAACAATCGAGTTCTCATTTTTGTGCCTTGAGCGGAAGTTTCTTGCTAGCGGGAGGGACAAAGCCGATCTACACATTCGAGCTCAAGGGTGGCTTGGCTTTCTCTGGAACGATTTGGACATTCAATCCGGGCATCGTGACAGATATTGAAATAAACCAGAACCTCCAACCTCCTAATAATCGAACTCGATTTCATCCAGACTTAGTTACTGCCGGCTTGGCATTTACGCGAATAATTCCGATCCAGAGATCCGGTCTCTATGGCATGCGTTTTCAGCTGGAAGTCCCTAGCGGTGAATTCAGCCGCACCGACCCTTCCAGTAACATCATCTTTGGTGCTAAGAGTTCGTTTTTGCTGAGACCTTGGCAGTCATCTACATTTAAGTCACTCAACAAGCGGGGTGCAAACATTTCAATAACACTCACTTAGAAACAGCAAATTTCAACAGATTTCAATAGGGGCTGGAATCTGGTTCGGGACCAGGGGGTCGGAGGTTCAAATCCTCTCTCCCCGACCAATCAAAATCCCAAGAAAATCAATGATTTTCTCGCGTTAGCGGACGGAATTGTGGTTAATCACAGAGGGGAAAGGGTCCCATCGCACCTGCGCGTTGGCTACGACGGACCAAACGCTCCACCACAACCAGCCGACACCTGGTGTTTAAGCTTCATTCCTATTCGTTATAGAATGCCGAGAATCAGAGGTTCACTTTGATCCAAAAAGAGATCGAATCCCTGCTTGCTGTGCAGGATTTGTCGGTTTCCTTCACATCCAACGGGCGGCAAACCCGGATCGTGAACTCAATTAGCTTTTCGATCACTCCGGGCGAAGTGGTTGGGCTATTAGGAGAGTCAGGATCGGGAAAAACGAGCATTGCCCTCGCGATCCTTGGCCTTCTTCCTTCCAATGCGCAAATCGAGAGTGGCTCTATTCGGCTCCGCGGACGCGAGCTATTAGGATTGGGAGAGCGCGAGTTACAGAAGGTTCGTGGAAAGGAAATCTCCCTTGTCTTTCAAGAGCCAGGAATTGCGCTCAACCCAGTCTTACATGCCGGCCAGCAGGTTGTTGAGGTGTTACGGGCACATAATTCATGGAGCAGAAAGCGTTGCCGCGAAGAGGCAGAGTCTGTGCTGGATCAAGTGCGGCTCTCCGATGTCGCGCGCGTTTACTCCGCGTATCCGCACGAACTGAGCGGAGGCCAGCGCCAACGAGTGGCAATCGCCCAGGCTCTGGTTTGTAAACCTGGACTTGTGATTGCCGATGAACCTACGGCATCGCTGGATACAACCATCCAGGCCGATATTCTGGCTTTGCTTAAAGACCTGCAGCAACGGCTCTCGCTCGCGTTTCTGTTGATCAGCCACAACCCGGCGATTCTTCAGAAAATGGCCCAGCGCATTCTAGTGCTGCATGCGGGTCGGATTGTTGAACAGGGAAATGCGTCCCAAGTGTTGCGTGAGCCGCAGCATCCGTATACGCGGCACCTGCTGGCGTGCGTGCCGCAGCCGCTGAGCGAGGCACATTAAATCGCGAAGAACCTTCCGCTCCGGTCGAGAACAGCTACCCTTCCCTGGAGCAATTCACTGAATCTTGCGAATTTCGTTGCCCTGGAAAGAGAACCTTATGTACTATGCTGGAATCGAGCGAGCGTAGGCTCAAACGTTCATGGCATGCGCACCGTTTCGCAATATGACGGTTGACGACGAAATTGAATGAAGCCATCCCAGCCACTCCTGGAAGTCCGGAATCTAAACAAAATCTACGTGCAGCACAGGTGGTTTCCTGGGAAGCGGTTCCAGGTAAAAGCGTTGGACAATGTTAGCCTGATGATTCCGCAGGGAAGTACCTTGGCGCTGGTAGGCGAGTCGGGTTCGGGAAAATCTACGCTGGCGAAATGCTGCACCATGCTGGAAGAGCCGGATAGCGGCGAAATCTATTTTGAGGGCAACAACCTTGCTATCATGAGCCAGCAGGAACTGAGACGAAGGCGTCCGCAACTGCAGCTCATTTTTCAGGATGCGGCTACTGCGTTTAATCCTCGGTTTTCCGCAGCCGAGATTATTGCCGAACCGCTGGTCATCCAAAGACGCGGATCCGATGGGGAACGAAGGAAACGCGCCCTGGAATTGATGGAGCAGACGGGATTGCCAGTGGAGGCCGCCGGCCGTTTGGCATCCGAATTTAGCGGCGGGCAGCGGCAGCGGCTGGCGATCGCGCGCGCGCTGACTCTCGAACCGAAATGCTTAATTCTAGATGAGGCCCTGTCTGGACTGGATCTTCCTATTCAAAGGCAGATTGTGCGTCTACTGCTGGAATTGCAAGCACGAGCGTCGCTGACGTATCTGTTTATCTCCCACGATCTTGGCCTGATGGCACAAATCGCCGATAAGGTGGCAGTCATGCACCAGGGAAAAATTGTCGAAGAACGAACCCCGGCAGATTTATTTTCCAAGCCTCAGCATGCGCACACGCAGGCGCTTCTTGCCGCAATGCCTGTGCTTGAAAACCGCACTACGGCGGGCGGCGCCTGAAACCGATGAGCTTCTTTCTTCGCCGCATCGTTCACGGGGCTTTTCTCCTGGTTGGCGTTTCAATTCTTTCATTTGCCATGATCGAACTGGCGCCTGGAGACTTTTTTGCAGAGATGCGTCTGAATCCGCAACTTTCCGCCGAGACACTCGCCGGCTTACGACAGCAGTACGGGTTGGATCAGCCGTTGCCTGTGCGGTACTTACACTGGGCAAAGTCGGTTGCAAGAGGCGAGTTCGGTTTTTCTTTCGCTTACAATACCCCGGTAGCGCCTCTGCTGTGGTCGCGGGCCCGTAACACTCTGCTGCTAACTGCACCGGCCGTTCTTTTTGCCTGGTTGATTGCTGTCCCTATTGGGGTTGGAAGTGCGGCAAGGCAGGGCAAATGGGACGACAGGATTGCGAGCGGTGGTATTACCGCGCTGCTGGCAATTCCGGAGCTCTTGCTTGCGTTGGGCTTCCTTCTGATCTCATTGCGCACCGGTTACTTGCCGACCGGCGGAATGATCTCGGTTGGTTTTTCTGAGTTGAGTTGGTGGGGGAAATTCAAGGATGTAACCGCGCATCTGGCCATTCCGGTCACCGTGTTGACGCTGGGCAGCCTGCCAATTCTGGTCCGCCATGTGCGGGCCACGATGCTCGAGGTGCTGCAATCGCCATTCATCAATGCTGCTCGCGCTCATGGGATCTCGCCTCGGCGGTTGCTCTTCAGGCACGCTCTACCTGCGGCCCTGAATCCCCTGATTTGGTGGAAGTCGTCGTTAGTTGGCCGGGCCTGGGACCGCTGCTGTTTGAGGCCATTCTGGGGCGCGACCTTTACGTGGTAATCGGCGCGATTCTGTTCTCGACGATGTTTCTGGTGGTAGGCACATTGGTCTCCGATCTGCTGCTGTTTGCGGCTGACCCCAGAATCCGAGCACAATGACATGATCAAGACCCGCACAATCTCGCTGCCTCTGCTGTTGTTGGGATTCATTCATCTCATGGTTCTGAGTGCGGGATTTCTCGCTCCTT
The DNA here is from genome assembly GCA_003225655.1 of Acidobacteriota bacterium. GTDB lineage: Bacteria > Acidobacteriota > Terriglobia > Terriglobales > Acidobacteriaceae > QIAW01. The sequence goes on along the minus strand of QIAW01000010.1, from coordinate 1,812 downwards.
ACGATTACGCTTCACAAAATCGCGCGATGCCATTTGCCCCGCCTACTACGATCCATTTCATTGATTCTCATGGAGAGTGGCACTTTCGGCCTTTTGTGTATGGATTGCTTGACCAGCCAGGCAATTTTGGCTTCTACAATGAAGACCGGAAACACGTTTATCCTGTGCGCTTCTTTGTGAACGGAGATGAATACAAAGTGATCGGAAACGTGAACTTACATCTGCACCTGTTTGGGGTTACAGAACCCGCGCGAATATTCTTGATTGGAGCTGATGGCTACGGCCGAGATCAGTTTTCCAGATTGCTCTTTGGCGGCCAGATTTCGCTATTTGCCGGACTCCTGGCAGCCTCACTTTCCCTCGTGGTCGGCTTGGGATTTGGAGCCGTTGCCGGCTTTTATGGAAAATGGACTGATGAGACAATCATGCGTTTAGCAGAGCTTTTTCTGGCGCTGCCCTGGCTCTATCTGCTTTTTGCGGTGAGGGCCTTTCTGCCGTTACATATCAGTCCGACGGCAGCATTCATGTTGCTTGTCCTGGTGATCGGACTTGTGGGTTGGGCTCGGCCTGCACGCCTGGTCCGGGGGATCGTACTCAGCGCCAAGGAGCGCAATTACGTTCTGGCTGGCCGCAACTTCGGAGCTTCTGATCTTTATTTACTGCGGTGTCACATACTGCCACAAACCGTGGGTGTCGTGTTAACCCAGGCAGCTCTGTTAATACCACAGTACATCATGGCCGAGGTCACCCTATCATTTCTAGGGCTCGGTGTCGGGGAGCCGGCACCCAGTTGGGGCAATATGCTGGCCAGCCTGCAGCAGTATCATGTTTTGATTTCATATTGGTGGATGTTTATTCCGGGGGTGGCATTAATTCCCGTATTCCTGAGTTATTTTCTTCTGGCCAATGCCCTACAAAAACGGCTGAAATTAGGCTAATCTAACCAGAGTACGATGCCCACCTAAGAAAGATCCCTGAAGGAGAAAGCATGCAAGAGTGTCTTTCACGGTTCTTCATTATCCTGCTCACGGCGGTCTCTGCTTGGGGGGGAGGAGCGAGTATTGCTCCACAACCGCGGCAGCCTGGTGAAGAGCTTTTTGTCACGCAGAACGAGATTGGGCAGTATGGAGGCAGGATTGTCACCGCCTTACGCTCCGAGCCGAAGACACTCAATCCGGCCATAGCGACGGACGGTCCTTCGCGAGAGGTAATCGGCCGCATGATGGCCGACCTGATTCATATCAATCGTGCCTCACAGCAGACTGAACCTGCCCTAGCAATGTCATGGAAGGCGTCGCCTGACGGCCTGCGCTATACATTGCGGCTGCGAAAAGGACTGCGCTTTTCAGATGGACGTCCCTGCGATGCCGACGATGTAGTCTTCAGCTTCCAGGTTTATCTGGGGCGGCAATCCTATTACGATACAAAAAATAGATCAGCTCACTGTGGTTTTTGAGCTAAGCCAACCTTATGCGGCTGCTGAACGGCTCTTTGATAGTTTTGCCATTCTGCCCAAGCATATTCTGGAAAAACCGTATCAAGAGGGGCGCCTCGCACAGGTCTGGGGGGTTAGCAGTCCGGCGACGGAGATTGTCGGGCTGGGGCCATTCCGACTGAAGGAGTATGTGCCGGGAGAGCGGATGGTTTTGGAGCGCAATCCCTACTACTGGAAAGTCGATCGCAAAGGTGAGCGCCTCCCCTATCTGGATGAACTGATCTTCCTCTTTGTCCCGAGTGATGACGCGCAGATCATCCGCTTTCAGGCCGGCGACACAGACGTTTTGAGCCGGATAAGTGCAGAAAACTATTCCG
>QIAW01000092.1:5909-10421 GCA_003225655.1 Acidobacteriota bacterium | reverse complement strand
AATGCCATCTTGCACGTAGCAACCCGCGATAGTTCCCGCTTTGGGAACTTTGAATGTGTCGCGTACTTCGGCCCGGCCCATGTATGTTTCCTTGATGGTAGGCTCAAGCAGGCCCGTCATGGCTTTCTTGATCTCATCCTGCAACTCGTAAATGATGGAGTGCAGGCGAATATCTACTTCTTCCTGTTCTGCGAGCTCCTGCGCCTTGCGCTCCGGACGCACGTTAAAGCCAATGATGATCGCATTCGACGCCGATGCCAGCAGCACGTCGGTCTCGGTGATAGCACCCACGCCGGTATGCAGGACCTTGATCTTGACCTTATCGTTCGACAGCTTGGAGAGCGAATCGGCGAGCACTTCGACAGAACCCTGCACATCGCCCTTGAGAATGATGGGCAGCTCCTTGACGCCTGCGGTCTTCAACTGCTCCGCCAGGCCTTCCAGCGACAGGCGTGAAGTCTTGGCGAGTTGCGCCTCGCGCGCCTTGGTTTCGCGATATCCGGCAATCTGTTTTGCCTTGTCGCGGTCGGCAACGACGCTAAGCTGGTCGCCAGCCTGCGGCAGCCCTTCCAATCCCAGAACTTCGACCGGCGTCGAAGGCGGGGCCTCGTCCACCGCATTGCCGCGATCGTCGAACATGGCGCGCACCTTGCCGTAGGTATTGCCCACGATGAAGGTATCGCTTGTGCGCAGAGTACCGTTCTGCACCAGCACGGTGGCCACGGCGCCGCGTCCGCGGTCGAGCTTGGCCTCGAGCACCGCGCCGGTTGCCAGACGCTCAGGCGCAGCCTTCAGTTCGCCCAGATCGGCAACCAGACAAATCATCTCGAGCAGCAAGTTCAAATTGGTCTTCTGCTTGGCGGAGACTTCCACAAAAACTGTCTTGCCGCCCCAATCTTCCGGCACCAGGCCACGGTCGGCGAGCTGTTTCTTGGGGCGCTCCGGCAACGCTCCCGGTTTATCAACTTTGTTGATGGCTACAATGAGGGGCACATTGGCGGCGTTGGCGTGATCAATGGCTTCGAGCGTCTGCGGCATCACGCCATCATCAGCTGCGACAACGAGCACCACGATGTCGGTAACTTTGGCCCCGCGCGCGCGCATGCGGGTGAAAGCTTCATGGCCAGGCGTATCGAGAAAGACGATCTCGCGTCCAAGAGCCGGCGAGTTCGGATCAAGAATTTTTACCTTGTAGGCCCCGATATGCTGGGTGATGCCTCCGGCCTCACCGCCGGCGACATTGGTTTCGCGAATGGCATCGAGCAGCGAAGTTTTGCCGTGGTCGACGTGACCCATGATGGTTACGACTTGCGGACGGGCGTGTCTGCGCCCTGCATCCTCATTCTTTTCCAGGCCGGCTTCGACCAGCTCTTCAGCGTGCTGCTCAAACGTAATGACGTTGGTCTCGGCGCCGAACTGGCGTGACACACCGGTAGCCAACTCCGAATCCAGCGTCTGGTTAATGGAGGCGAAGACGCCCCGCGCCAGCAGACGGGCGATGATGTCTTTGGGACGTATCTCGAGTTTTTCAGCCAGGTCTTTTACGCTGATGCCTTCGGTAATCGTGATCGCGCGGGTAATCGGAACCGGCTCGTTGGAAACTGCGGACATCGTCGGCGGCGGAACAAAGCCCTTCATTGGGCCTTCTTTCACACCACGGGGAACATAGCGCTGTCCTGGACGTCGCGCCGCGCCGCCTGGCGGGCGGCGGGTAACGCCGTCTGGGGGCGGGGGGAGGGCCGCTCCAGCGCCTCCAGGACGCGGTCCGGTGGGCCGCACTCCTGTCGGCGACATGCGCGTCGGATGCAACCTGCGCTCTCCCGGGCGCAAGGCTGGCTTGGCTCCGGGCATCGAGGGCCGTGGCCGCTGGAAAATCGGTTGTCCCGGCACCGGGCGTCCTGGTGCAGAACGTTGCCCGATCGGCTGTCCTGGCTGCACGGTTGCACGCGGTTGGACAGGCGCCAAATACACCGGACGCGGCCCTGTCTGGGGCGTGATCACGCGGCGAACTGGCGGAGGCGGTGTTGCTGGTTTCTGTATTGCCGGCGGAGCAACTGCTGCTGGGGTCGAAGCCGCGGTCGCGGGAGGACGCGACACTGCGTTCACCGGCGGCGTGGCCGGAATCACAGGAGCGGCGGCCTGTGCTGGCGGAACCTGCGGCGGCGAAGCAAGCGGCGGTGCCGGCTTTTCCGCGCCAGCAGGTCTCTCGGAAGCTGGTGTTTCTGGAATCGGCTTTTCTGAAACTGGCGCTGCCGGTTTGGGCGGCGGTGCCGGCTGCTCTACTGCAGCAGGAGCAGCGGGTCTTGCTGCTGCCGGAATTACCGGCTTGGCGGGCGCCGGGGCGGCCTGTTTCGCCACTGGCGGGGGTGCAATCTCAGTCGTGGTCTTCTTAATGGCCTTGAGTACATCGCCGGGCTTGGAAATTTTGGAGAGATCAATCTTAGTCTTGATCTCATCCGGCGCGGCGGCCCTGGAGCGCGCCTTTTCCGTGGAAGCGGCCTTATCCGATTCGCCCTGGAAGTGCTTGCGCACACGTTCCACCAGGTCAGCATCGAGCGAGCTCGAGTGGCTCTTTTTGTCGTCGATGCCGATGGTCGGCAGGTAATCGATGATTGCCTTGCTCTTGACTTCCAGTTCTCTGGCCAGATCGTTGATACGAATTTTATCCATTCCGTCCTGTGCTGCTTTCTTCGCTTCCGTACTCTCTGCTAACTCTTCTTCTTGCTCTACCTGCATTGTGTACCGCTTTCAATTCGGGCCTTGCTTGTGTGGAGACATGTGGCGCATCCGTCTCGTTTATTCTCGTTACTCTTCCGGCTTTTCTTCGGGCGCGACCAGGTCAGCCTCGCTCGCGCCTGACTCTTCCCCGTGCGTATGGACCTCAGCCACATCTGCCGCCGGAGCATTTTGCACGCCGGCGATGGCGTCGGCTTCCAAAGCCTGGCCAGTAGCGGCATCTTCCGCGTACTCTGAACCGCTGGTATCGCCCGGCTTCTCCGTTGCCGCGGCCGTGACTTCAGCTTCGGCCGCTGCCTCAACCCCAGAGGGCCCAGCCTGCCCGGCTTCAAGGCTGGCAAAATAACTGTTGACCGCAAGACTGATCTTTTCCACCGTCTTCGGCCCGATGCCGGGGATGGCCTCGAGCTGCTCCGGTGTCATGTCGGCCAGGGCTTCTACCGTTGTGATGCCAGCCGCGACCAGCTTCTCGGTCAAGCCCTCGCCCAAATCGGGGATCTGCTCAATCGGCGTCTGCGGCACGCTTACCAATGAAGCCATCTGCAGCTCCACTTCTTGCCGCTTCTCTTCTTCGCTCTTGATATCAATCTTCCAGCCCAACAGCTTCGCCGCCAAGCGGACATTTTGCCCCTTCTTGCCGATGGCAAGAGAGAGCTGGCTGTCATCGACGATCACCTCGAGGTGCTTTTCTGACGTATCGATCACGGTCACGCGGCTCACCTTTGCCGGTTGCAACGCCTTTTCTGCGAAGGTCACGGCATCTTCGTGGTATTCGATGATGTCAATTTTTTCTCCACGCAGCTCGCGGATAATCGACTGCACCCGCATTCCTTTCATGCCAACGCAGGCGCCCACCGAATCCACGTCTTTGTCTCTGGACATGACCGCAATCTTGGTGCGCTCGCCGGCTTCACGCGCAATCGCGCGGATCACCACCGTTCCATCGTAAATCTCCGGCACCTCGGTCTGAAACAGGTTCTGTACCAACTCTGGCGCGGCGCGGGAGACCACTAGGCCCGGCCCCTTGCTGGCCTTTTCAACCCGGGCAATCACCACGCGGACGCGCTCGCCCACGGCAAACGATTCCAGCCGCGACTGCTCTTTGCGTGGCATGCGGGCTTCGGTCTTGCCCACCTCGAAGATCACATCCGGCCCTTCGATGCGCCTCACCGTCGCGTTCACCACCTGGCCGCTCTTGTCGTTGTACTCATTGAAAACAGTGTCGCGCTCGGCCTCACGGACCTTTTGGAAGATCACCTGCTTGGCGATCTGCGCCGAAATGCGTCCCAAGCCCGAAGGACTTGTCAGCGCATGGCTGGCGCGATGAAAACGCACTTCGCCGCCGACCTCAACATTCGGGTCGCTCTTGCGCGCCTCTTCCAGAGTGACTTGCAGGTTCGGATCTTCAATCTGCTCCGGCGTCTCTACTACATTCTTGACCGCGAACACATCGATGGCTCCGGTCTCCTTATCCAGTGCGCCGCGCAGCGTTTCCTGCGTCTTCAAATTCTTGCGCGTGGCCACCGCAATGGCATCCTCCACCGCATTGACTACAATCTGCGGATCAATGCCCTTCTCGCGGCTGAGCCCTTCAATTTGCTGATAAAGCAGACTTGCCATAAATTCCTGTTCCTTGCAGTAAAAAAACTATAACTATTTGATTCTCGGCTGCTGGTTGTGGCTCTAACCTAAGCTCTTAGCCCTTAGCTTGCCCTTATTCGTCCATTGACGTCTCTCAGCAGCACTCATTCCTCAAATCGTCAATCGGAAATCTTA
>QIAW01000092.1:0-5852 GCA_003225655.1 Acidobacteriota bacterium | reverse complement strand
CTGCTTCGTCTTGCTCACCTGTGCCACATCCAGCGTCAAGCGGCCGTTGGCAAAACACTGAAGACGCCCTTGAAAATGCCGGTTATTATTCACCGGTTCACGGGTCATCAGCTTCACCAGGCTGCCGGTAAAGCGCTCAAAATCTGCCGCCTTCTGCAGCTTGCGGTCAAGTCCAGGAGAAGAAACCTCCAACGTATACGTCCCGCCGGGCACCGCATCTTCTACATCCAAAATCGTGCTCACCTCGCGGCTCAGGTTGGCGCAGTCATCGTGCGTAACCCCGCCAGGTTTGTCGATGGTGATGCGCAACACGCGGCCTTTGCCGCCGCCGCGTATCTCCACCTCTACCAATTCGAGCGCCAGCGACTCCGCCACCCGCTGCACAATCTGTTCCACCTGCTCCAGCCCTGTCGCCATTCCTTGCACTGACCGTCCCACTTCGTATGTCATCCTGAGCGCGGGAGATACCCCGCGTGGCCTCGCCGGTGCGGAAGACCCCAGCGAAGGATCTGGGGTTCGCACAAGCCAACACGACGCCAAATCGGTGTTCAAAAAAGCGCTGTTCTGGCCTAAGAAATCTTTCTGCAATAAAAAATGGGCTCGCGCCCACTGGTCTTCGTCGCCAATCGGGTTTTACCCGCGCCTCTACTGCGCGCCGGGCGAGGCTACCACAACTCTTTAATGATACGCCCCCGCGCGGCGTCCCGCAAGGGAAGCAACCCCTTAATCAATCTTAATTCCTGTCCAAAATGGGCTTTGGGTGGAAATCGCCTTGAGAACTGAGGCGACGACCATCTAGGCCTTTAAGAGCGCATAATGATTTGATGCACAGGACCTTGCCGTGGTCGCTAAACCTCGGCTGGCCCTTACTTCCGCCGCGACATAGGACTCCCAGAGCGGGTATGATGTTGCCCCTGGCCCTATTATCCTTGGGCAGATTGTCCAGTATTTTGGAGGAGCGATGAAAAAGCTGGCGGTCCTATCTTTGTTTGCGGTCTTTGTAATTGCAATGAGTGTGCTTCTATTCGCGGCTGAGCGCGGTACTCCCGCCGAAGCCAAGGCTATGCTGCAGAAGGCCGTGGCACACTACAAAGAAGTTGGGCGCAAACAGGCGCTGGCCGACTTCAATGCGAAGAAGCCGCCCTTCGGCGACCGCGATCTCTACGTCGTGTGCCTTGGCCCTGACCACACCATCATTGCCAACGGCGGCTTTCCTCAATATGTGGGCGCTTCCGCGGATGCATTGAAAGACGCCAATGGCAAATCCGTGGGTAAGCAGGGGTGGGAGGCAGCTTCCACCAAAGGCGAGGCTGCGGTGAAGTATCAGTGGATCAATCCCGTAACTCACAAAATGGAGCCAAAGATTACCTTCTTCCAGAAGGTCGGTGATGATGTCTGCGGCGTGGGCGCGTATAACCCGTAGTAAGCCAGACACGGAATCAGAGTTCGCGGTTGAACATCACTTTAGAAAACCTATGCTTTCTCTGTGCCTCTGTGTCTCTGTGGTGCGCCTTTATCGAATGTTACAATAGACATTTACCTACCCGGCAGCGAGACCAACATTATGATTAATTTTCCTGTCCCCGAGGCATTGACCTTTGATGACGTGTTACTTCTTCCTGCCCGTTCGGATGTAATTCCCGCGACGGCGGACACGCGCACCCGGCTCTCGCGCAACATCACGCTGAATATCCCGCTGATCAGCGCCGCCATGGATACGGTGACGGAATCGCGTCTGGCCATTGCCATGGCGCAGCAGGGTGGACTGGGTATCATTCACCGCAACCTCTCCATTGAGCAGCAGGCCAGCGAAGTGGATAAAGTAAAGCGCTCGGAGAGCGGCATGATTGTTGACCCGGTGACCATGTCTCCGGATGCCAAAATCTCGGATGCCCTCGAGGTCATGCGCAAATTCAAAATCTCGGGCGTACCCATTACCAAGAACAAAAAGCTGGTCGGCATTCTTACCAATCGCGACCTGCGCTTTGAGACCCGGACCGATATCCCCATCAGCAAGGTCATGACCAAGAAGGACCTGATCACGGTCCCGGTGGGCACCACTCTGGAAGAAGCGGAGAAAATCCTGCACCAGCACCGCGTGGAAAAACTCCTGGTCGTGGATGACAAGTAGGGCAGGCTGCGGGTAGGTGCCGCCATCGGCGCCACCGGCGACTTCCTGGAGCGCGCCCAGGAGATGCTGAAGACCAAAGTTGACGTGCTCGCCATTGATAGCGCCCACGGGCGCTCGAGCCGGGTGCTCGACGCCGTCAAGACCATCAAGTCGAGGTTCCCTGAAATTGACCTGCTCGCGGGCAACGTAGCTACGTTTGATGGCGCCTGTGAGCTTGTCCGCAGCGGCGTGGACGCGGTAAAAGTCGGGGTTGGCCCCGGCTCCATCTGTACCACGCGCATCGTCACCGGCGCCGGCGTGCCCCAAGTGACGGCAATCGCTGAAGCCTCACGCGCCTGCCGCGAAGCCGGGGTCCCGGTCATCGCCGACGGCGGTATCAAGTACTCTGGCGATATCACCAAGGCCATTGCCGCCGGCGCCAGCGTGGTCATGATTGGTTCGCTCTTCGCCGGAACCGAAGAATCCCCGGGTGAAACCATTTTGTATCAGGGACGCTCTTTCAAAGCCTATCGCGGTATGGGGTCACTCTCCGCCATGGCCGCGGGCTCCAGTGAACGCTACATGCAAAGCGCCGAGCCCGATTCTTCCGCCGCCCTCACCATTGAGGCCGAGGATAGCAACCGGCTGGGCAAGATGGTGCCTGAAGGTATTGAAGGCCGGGTGCCCTATCGCGGAACGGTTGCGGCCATGGTGTACCAGCTCGTGGGCGGACTGCGCTCGGGCATGGGCTATTGCGGCTGCGCCAGCCTGGAAGAGTTGCAGAAAAAGGCGCGCTTCGTGCGCATCTCCAACGCGGGATTGCGCGAGAGCCACGTGCATGATGTCGTCATCACTCGTGAGGCGCCTAATTACAGGCTGGAGTAATGAGACCTATTCCAGCTCCGTCGCATCCTAACACTCTTGAACATGAACGCTTAGGTTCTACGGTTGGCGGAGTGCTTTGAATGCTGAACCCTGAATTCTGGACCGAATGCTGACTGCTTAGGACTGCGTGAACCCTGGCCCTCGAAAATTCCTTCTCTACTGGCTGCCGGCATTGCTGTGGATGCCGCTCGTGCTTGGCGCATCCTCGGACCCATTTTCGGCCGAACATACCGGCAAAGTGCTCAAAGTATTTTTTGGATGGATGCAGCCCGAACCCTTCGGCCTGCTGCACTTCATGATTCGTAAACTGGCCCATCTGAGCGAGTACGGCATTCTCGCCTTTCTTTTCTTCCGCACCTGGCGCGGAGCGCGCTCCGGCTGGCAGATGCTCTGGGCACAACGCGCATTCGCCTGCTGCCTCGCGGTCGCGGCCCTCGACGAATTTCATCAAGGCTATGTCGCTTCCCGCACCAGCAGCCTGCGCGACGTTGCCATTGATGCCTGCGGCGCCCTGGTCGCGCTGGCCATAATCCGCTGGCGGACGCGTCATTCATCCAAAATCATTTTGCGGAAGGCGTGAATGGTTCGAGACAAGTATCGGTTGCAGCCTTACTCTCTCTTTGTCTGAATGCCAAGTGCTGAGTGCCGGCTGCCTGCCAGCAGCATCAACGCCGCAACGATCGCCAGCCCTCCGGAGAGATAAAATGGCAGTGCCGCGCCAAAATGCTTCCACATCTCTCCGGTCAAAAGACTCGCCGAAAGCGTGGCGATGCTGGTTACAAAGAAGAAAATCCCCAGCGCCCGGCCGCGTGCCTCCGGAGCGATGGTCTGGACCACCAGCGCCCGCAGCACCGGATCGGTAAGCGAGTAATAAACGCCGTAGCCGGTCATCGCCGCCCAGATCGCGGCCCGTGAAGGCGCAGCGGCAAAGACAAGATACACCGCGGCAAACACCAGGTATCCAACCGCTGCAACCACGGGCTTGGAAACTTTATCGCTGATCTTTCCCGCCGGCCAAGCCACGAGCGTATACACAAAATTGAAGGCCAGCCCGAGCACTGGCGCGAACGCCGGCGGTATCCCAATGTTCTGGGCGCGCAAAATCAGGAACATATCACTCGAGTTTCCCAGGGAAAACAACGTCACCGCCGCCAGCACGTAATAAAAGCTCCCAGGCAATACAACGGATTGCGGCCTGGATACTTGTGTGGCGTTCCTCTCTGCGGAATCGGCGGTTACTCGTGCGCTGCTGCTTGCGTCGGCTGCGCGTCCGGAGCGGGTCTCTCGCACAAACAAGGTCACGACGGCAATCGTCAGGAAACCGGGTATCGCAGCAATCCAGAAGACCTTGCGCATACTGCTGTGCAGCATATCGAGCATCAGTATCGCCACCAGCGGACCAAGAATCGCTCCTGCCGAGTCCATGGCCTGCAGCAAACCGAAGGCTGCACCCAGTTTTCCTTTTTCCGTGGATTCGGCCAGCATTACATCGCGGGGCGCTCCGCGAAGGCCCTTGGCGGCGCGATCGGTAAAACGGATCAACAGCACCTGCCACCAGGAATTTACAATGGCCAGCACCGGCTTAACGACGTTTGCTATTGTGTAACCCAAAATTACCAGCGGCTTGCGGCGGGGAAGGCGGTCGGTAAGGCGTCCGGAAAACAATTTGATAAGAGAAGCAGCGCTCTCGGCAATGCCTTCAATCACTCCTAACTGCGCCGGCCCGGCGCCGATGGTCGTAAGAAATGCCGGCAGGATCCAATAGGCCATCTCCGAGGCGGTGTCGTTCAGAAGCGAAGTGACGCCAAGAACGTAAACGTTGCGGGCAATGTCAGCCTGCTGCGATTCTTCTGTTTGCACTGGCGGCCTCCCCTTCACGTCGCGATCGTCTCCTGTAGAAAACAGTATCGCAGCACCCGCAAGCAAAAGAAAAACGCACCCAAGGCTCGATCTGGGTGCGTTTTCATTAATCTTTAATGCAGAGATGCAGCATGCTGCGTCTCTACGTGTTGATTCTTAACCCACGTTGATCCGCGACGAAGCTATTCTTTGTCTTTCTTTTCCTCGGAAGCGGCTTCGCCTTCTGCTCCGCCGCTCTGCTCTTCCATGGCTTTCTTGGCTTCCTCGGATTTCTTGGCGCGGGCTTCGGCGCGTTTTTCGCGCTTTTCCTGCTGGATCTTCTCTGAGCCCAGCAGTTCAATGTAAACCGTCTCGCCGCCATCGCCGCGACGAAAGCCTTTGCGGATAATCCGCAGATACCCGCCCTCGCGGTCGCCGAAGCGTGGTGAAACCGTGTCAAACAGCCTCTCCACCGCCTCGCTGGTCATCAGGTAACTTGCGGCCAGCCGACGCGCAGCCAAGTCGCCGCGCTTGCCTAGCGTAATCATCTTCTCTACGTGGGGACGCATTGCCTTGGCTTTGGTGGCGGTGGTCTCAATCCGTTCCTGAAGAATGAGCGAGGTCAGCAGGTTGCGTAGAAGCGCCCGGCGATGACTGGTATTGCGGCCTAATTTCCATCCTGCTTTAAGATGACGCATATTCTTTGTCCTATGGCCTTACTTTGTGGCACTGCCGTCCGCGGCTGTGCCCTAGCGCCAGCGTCTCGCCGGCTGTCGTGTGGGGGCATCTTGCCCACACGTCTTCATCTCACTTACCAAAATCCTCGAAGAAAACGTAACTAACCCAACCACCGTAACAGAGGCGCCATTTCGGCGCCCAGCATTCCACCTGATGGGTGAATGCTGGGTGCTGAATGCTTCTTTTACTCTTCTTCCCCAAGCTGCACGGGAACCGCCTGTTGCGCGCTGGGATTGGGAACCGCGTTACCGTTCTCGTCAATCCTCATGCCCAGGCTCAG
>QIAW01000566.1 GCA_003225655.1 Acidobacteriota bacterium | reverse complement strand
TTCCAGTCTGTCGCACGCGGCGCGCGCCTTCCTGAAAATTGTGGAAGCGATTGCCTCTGAAAAAAAAGGGCGCTACGCTTTTGAATCGGAGTTAAAGTAACGTCAACGTCCAAGTTTCCCCGAATCTTTCCCCCAAAATTGTTCGCATAGATTAGCTCGCACCCCCATATTTCATTTATTGAAATATTTCAGTATTCAAAATTGTGATTTTTGTCATTGAACTTTCTGAGGGCAGTGTTATATGTTTTTTGCCGGTTGCATTGGCACGCTCTCCACAAGTCACTCTCAAGACCACCAGAGCTAGCCCATGTGGCCCATCCGGCAGAACGCAACCGCACAACTGCGTACTGCTGTAGTTAACCTTAGCCGCTGTGCCATGACGCATCGGCATGAATAAAAATGTGGGGGAGAATCATGTCTTATCGTTCCTTGCTTGTTCTGTTTGTCCTTTGTTTCAGCTTCGCAACCATTTCAGCCCAAACCGTAACCGGCTCCATCACCGGATCGTTGACCGATCCTCACGGCGCCGTCGTCCCCGATGCGAAGGTCACACTGACCTCGGAAAGCACGGGCGCCGTCCGCCAAATCAATAGCGACCAGCGCGGTGATTTTACCTTCAATGCTCTGCAGCCCGATAGCTACACGTTAACCGTTGAACATAGCGGCTTCAAGAAGTATGAGAAGAAGAACTGGGTTCTGAATCCCAGCGACCATCTTTCCGCCGGTCAGGTCCAATTGCAACTGGGCGAGGCCTCGGAATCGGTGGAGGTAATTTCCGAAGGCACGGCTGTGCAAACCGCCAGCACCGAGCGCTCGGGCGTCATCACTAGCCAACAGGTGCAAGACCTTACCGTAATCAACCGTGATTTTTCCGTGCTGGCTTCCTTGCAGCCGGGCGTGGTCTATACCCCTGGCGCCGAGGCGCAAAGCTTCAGCGGTAACTCTCAGTTCAACGTCAACGGTTCACGCGTAGGTCAAAACAACATCACCATTGATGGAGTGCCCATTGAGAACTCTAACGGCACCAATTTCAATACGTTTGTCAGCATTGACGCCATCTCCAAGGTCCAGGTGCAAAGCAGCGGCTATCAGGCCGAATTTGGACGCAAGGCCGGTGGAGCTGTTCAGGCGGTAACCAAGTCGGGAGGTCTGCAATATCACGGTGGAATTTATTGGTATCAGCGCAATAACATCTTTAACGCGCTCGGGTCTGTCGCCAAGACCACGCACCAAGTTGATCCGACCAAACCCATTGCTGATCCGCCGTATCGCTTTGTAACCGCGGGGGCCAATTTTGGCGGGCCTATCTACATTCCGAAACTAATCCCTCGCGACCAAAAGAAACTTTTCTTCTTCTTTTCCGAAGAGCAGCAACGCGAACTCCGTCCGCAGGATGTTCGCCAGGTTACCGTGCCCACGGCGCTTGAACGTATGGGCAACTTTTCGCAAAGCGCAAAAGACGCGAACGGCAATTTTACCCAGCCCATCGCGATTGCTGATCCCAGCAAGGCTGGCGTCTGTAAAAAAGTTGGAGATCCCGGATGTTTCGTAGGTAGCATCATTCCGGCTAATCGCATTGACCCGCGCACGCAAGCCTATCTCAACCTCTTTCCGTTGCCCAATGTCAATGGCGCAAATTTCAACTATCAGGTTCAGGAGAGCTTGAACATCCCCAAACACACTGAGACTCTGCGCGTTGATTTCAATCCTACGGACAATAATAGGTTTTTTGTCTCCATGAGTCGCTGGTGGGATGATGAGAAAGGTTTTGCCGTTCCGGCTGGGAACGCCAACTTTGGATGGTTGCCCAGCGAATATAACCCCATCGCCCGCTTTGTTGCTATTGAACGTCAGCATATTTTCAATCCCACCCTTATTTTCGAAACTAGATTTGTGGCCTCGCGCTGGACGGAGGGCAACCACCCCAAGGCGGCAATCGTAGCCACTCGCAGCCGTCCTGGGACGGGAATTAACCTGCCCCAGCTCGATCCGCAAAATAATCCTTTGCAGATTCTGCCTCAGGCAACCTTTGGCGGCGTGAGCAATCCTGCCAACCCAACGATTAGCTCCCGTTATCCCATTACTGGCGTAGAGAATGTTTTCATCGTTAATCCCATTCTCACTAAGGTAGCGGGCCCCCACACGCTTAAGACTGGCTTCTACGCTGAGTACTGGCAGGAGCACAAGGGTGTGAATGGCGACTTCACCGGCACATACAACTTCAGCTCCAATAGCTCCACTTATACCCCTGCTCTGGGCAACACCAACAATCCTTATGCCAACGCCCTGATCGGTGACTTCCAGAGCTACAGCGAAAGTAACACGCGTCCTCCTCTCATTTCCCATTACAACAGCTATGAGTGGTTCGTCGAGGATACTTGGAAGATTCTTCGTAATCTGACAATCGAGCCTGGGCTGCGTCTGGGTTGGTCGCGCCCCTTCCACAACGCGCCCGCCAATGAAGCCGGCTTCGTTCCCGAGCGTTACGACCGTTCCCAGCAGGTGAAGATATACGGAATGCCGGGAACGACGCCAATACCTGCGGGCGCCAACGGAGCCGATGTCCCAGGCAGCGGCAATCCTGTAAACGGAACCGTTACCAATGGCATCGTTCCGGGCTTTGCCCAGGCCTTTGATCCTACCTATCCTGCCGGCATGCGCAATAGCGGTAATATTAAATTTGCTCCGCGCTTCGGCTTCAGCTACGACCCCTGGAATGATGGCAAAACTGCCATACGAGGCGGTTTCGGCATCTTTTATGACTTGCGTGAAAGAGATAATTTCTTTACCAACGATTTCAAGAGTCTTCCCCTGCAGTTCACTCCTAATATCGAATTTGGACTCTCTACCACGGTCGCGCCGGGCGGTGCCTTGCTCAAATCGGGAATCGATAGCGTGAATGCAAGCGCCAACCAGTTCACCTTCCCCTCCTCAAGCTTTGCCTTCCAGCGCAATCGCAAAGTGCCCTATGTTATGCAATACAATTTTGGAATCCAACATGAGCTGGGATTCCATACGGTAATTGATGTCGCCTACGTAAGCTCGCTGGGCCGCCATCTAATCTGGTTGCTCGATCTCAATGCTCTCCCCGCGGGAGCTACCAATTCGCTTGCCAGTGGTATATCGAGTAATACGATTCGTCCCTATCCTGGTTACACCACGATCAACCAGCTCGAATACTCGGGTAGCTCCAATTACAACTCCCTGCAGGTTGGGGTGAACCGCCGCTTTGCAAAGAGTCTTGATTTCGGTCTTGCCTACACCTGGTCAAGGGCCTTTGATTTTGCCGATACCGAAGGCAGCGCGGTTCTCAATACTCCTTTTACCTTCCAGAATGTCAACTTCAAGCAATGGCAGTACAGCTTGGCGGGTTACGACCGCACCCATATCTTCAAGGCATCCTGGACCTATGACTTCCCCAAAGCCAGCAAGCTATGGGACAACGGCTTCGTTCGCGGCTTCTTTGATAACTGGAAGATCTCTGGAATCACCACCTTTCAGAGCGGTGCACCCTCGGCCATCTCGCTGGACAATGTATGTTTATTATCTGGAACTCAGTTGGCCGGCAGCGTTCCGGTTACAGCCAGCAGTGTTTGTCCCTCCGGCAACAGCAGCAGCAG
>QIAW01000565.1 GCA_003225655.1 Acidobacteriota bacterium | reverse complement strand
AATTGTATCCCCAGCATGGAAACTCGAGATATCGAACACTGCCACGCCAGCGTGGTCGCCATCGTACGCAGCAACCAAGTACTGGAACGTCCCTCCTAGGGTGATGTTTACAATGCCACCGGACAGAAGGACTGAGGTGCCTCCTATTGTCGCTCCGCCGGTTATATCACTTTGGGTAAACGGGACAGCGCCTGTAGCCGTTGCCGCCGGCCCGCCAGGCCAGGTGGTGCGCGAATACAGCGAGTTGTTCAACGTCGTCTGGGTCTGCGACCCCATGCTAAGCAACTGATTTGTCATCGCCACGTCGCGCGCCACTTGGCCGTTTTGTGTGTTGTCTCCTGGGACGACCGTGCCCACAAGGTAAGTCGAATCCGCCGTATACGACATCCCCAACGGGCCGACCGTAACCGCCTGGGCACTTGCCAGGGAGAGAAGGCCGCACGCTGCTGATGCCAAAAGCCATTTTGTCATGTTTTTCATTGTTAAACTCCTTTTTTCTTTCGCCCCAAGCGTAATGCCCGAGAACAACAGAGACATGAGCAGAGGGTGTGCCAGCTATTAGGTTGGTGAGCTGATACGTAATATCTTGGTGTGAGCCAATTTACGTTCACGAAATAATTTCATGCTCGTCGCAGCCCGAGCAGGGATCGGCATGCGTGAAATCGTAAGGCTGACCGACGCACCGGCCACCGATGCAGCTACCTCTTCTATCTAAGAACCACGAACACAGTGAATTAGGACGTATAAATGTGAAACCGTACGGATTTCCGACGGCTTTGGTACGGGTTCCCAATTGTTCAGCGACGGTTAAACAAAGCGCCGCTTGCCGCAGCCACAACTGCGAAAGCCTTCGCAAGGAGACATCGACATCCGGCGCAATAAGGTCAGCAAAATGACCAAGCTGCCCATGGCGGGGCGCGCCCCGCAACAAACTAGACTGGCCCGACAGCATGCGAGAGCATTATGCAAAGTAGCCGCACCTTCATGGCAGGATCAGTGAATCGGTGAGACTCATTTTCGCCGCATGCCGAGAATGCTGACGAAAAAGCTGGAGAACACAGTTTGAAACCCGAGGGCGACCAGCGTTGCTCCCGGCACGACGAGGCGCATCGTGCGGGCGTAATCCAGGTGCCCGAAACCCGTCAGCCACCATTGCCGGACCGCTGTCACCAGTAAAATGCCACCGGCGAGCATCGCCAACGCTGCCACGATCAGCCCTTTTTCCAGATTCACTACTTCGAAGAAGCGTTCCAACTGCCGGTCTGGTGGAAGGAATCCCTCGGTAACTGCAAAAGTTTTAGCGAAGATCGCAAAGAGAATCCACTGGTATCCGCACAAGATGGCCAGGCTGGCGAACAGCAACGTGTGGGCGTCGAAAGTGCTATGCCCGATGCTTAAACCCGGCATGGCTACCAGATACCCAAGCAGGCCAAAAGTAATGAACACGCCACTGGGAACTAGAAAGAGCCAACGCGGACTGCACATCAAAAAATAACGGAACGTTCGCCAGCCATCTCGAAATGTTTTCAAGTGGGGGGCGTGCGAGGTACGCTTGTCGGGGTACAAAGTGATCGGAACCTCAGCGATTTTTTCGCCGCGCAGGCTGGCTTTGATGATCATCTCCGCTGCGAACTCGATTCCGGTGCAACGCTGATCGAGCCGTTCGTACATGGCTTTCGTAAAACCACGCAGACCGCAGTAAACGTCGTTGATCGGGGCATGAAACCATTTCCGGACCAGGAAAGAAAAAAACGGATTGCCAATCCAGCGATGTAGAAACGGCATCGCACCGGGTCGAATGGAACCGCCGCCGGCTGGAAGCCTGCACCCTTGGACGAGGTCAAATCCCTCTCGCAATTTTTCAACAATCTTCGGGATCTCCAGAAAATCGTAGCTCTCGTCTGCATCTCCTATGACAATGAATCGGCCGCCCGCCGCAGCAATTCCTCCCATCAACGCACTGCCATACCCTGGTTCCCTGACCATGATGACGCGCGCTCCCGCACGCTCGGCGATGGTCCGAGACAAATCGGTGCTATCATTGTCCGCCACCACAATTTCGCCAGCGATGTTACATTCCCGCAAAGCGCGCCGCGCTTTCTCAATGCAATTTGCCAACGTCTCCTGCTCATTGAGGCAGGGGATGACCACGGATACTTCGACAGGCTCAGGCTGGCGTTGAGACTGCATCGATTTCCTCCCGCCTGCTGGTGAAACTACCGTAAGCAGTTAATAAAATCACATTGTAATGATGACGTGACCTTGTTTCGATGTTCGTAAATGAATCTCCCCTCTATCGTGATCCGCCAACTGCTCTATTCCGCGGTACTGATCGGAATTTTGGGCGCTTTCGCGAACGCTGCGCCCTCTCACTGGCGCAATTTGTGGCAAAGATTTGTGGGCGGTCTTTCCACTTTGGCTCGCCGCAAAACACTAAGCTGGGTCGGACTGGGTATGTTGGTGCTGGCGCTTCGGGCGGCGCTGCTGCCAGTCTGGCCCATCCCGCAGCCAACCATCTTCGATGAGTTTAGTTACCTTCTCCAGGCGGATACCTTCGCGCACGGCCGTCTGACCAATCCCGCGCATCCGCGTTGGCAATTCTTTGAAAGCACTTTCATCCTTCAACAGCCAACTTATGCCTCCAGGTTCCCACCTGCGCAGGGACTGGTGATGGCTCTGGGACAAGTGATCTTCGGGCATGCCTGGTTTGGGGTCTGGTTGAGCGCTGGTCTGCTGGCTGCGGCCCTTTGCTGGGCGCTGCAAGGCTGGCTGCCGCCGGGTTGGGCGCTTTTAGGGGCGTTCATTGGCTTGAATCTTAGTCTTTTCACCTACTGGATGAATAGCTATTGGGGAGGCGCGGTGACCGCAATCGGGGGTGCGCTGGTTACTGGCGCATTGGTGCGTATCACGCGGGCGAAACAATGGAAATACGCCTGGCATCTTGGAATTGGAGCGGTGATCGTCGTCCTGGCGCGCCCGTTCGAGGGGTTGCTGCTTGTTATTCCGACGCTCATCGCTCTGGGTATGACAAACCGTACAGCGCGCGTGTGGCTACCGATTGTCTTCACGGGTGTCGTAGGCGCTTCCTGGCTTGCCTATGACAATTACCGCGTAACCGGTCACCCGCTGCGGCTGCCGTACCAGCAGTATTACGAGCAATATGAGAGAGTACCGCCTCTTTTTTTCATGCCAATTTCTTCTGCTCAGCGAATTCTTCGGCCTTTCGATCCTGAGGCCACGGAGCGAGAAACATATAGGACCGCGCGCAGCTGGCGTCTCTTGGTGAATCGCCCGCTGGACTGGCTCACTCTGCTGCGCTATTACTACGGCAACCTGATCTGGGTGGTGCCGGTGATGGCGTTCGCGCCGCTTTTGTTGCGTTCCAGGAGAACACGACTCGCGCTAATATTGGCGTCGGTGGCTGGGGTGGCGTCGCTGGTTGAGGTGTGGTGGTATCCTCACTATGCGGCGCCGTTTCTGGCAGCACTGTTTATTCTGGCAGCACAGTCACTGCGTTACCTAAGGCAATGGAAGTACGGCGGGCGAGAGGTGGGCCGTTTCCTGGTGGACGCCATACCAGTTGCGGTGCTGCTATTGATGATCGCTTCCCAAGCAGAAGCGATTGCGACCCATAGGACGGCGGATCAGATTCAGGCGAAGGAGACGCAGATAGCGCAAAAGCAAAGTATCGAACAGCAGTTGCTAAAGGAGCACCGTGGGCAGCACGTAATCTTTGTTAGTTACGCCGGGCTTCCCAATACGCACGACGAGTGGATTTATAACCCTGCGAATATAGACGACGCGCCAGTCATCTGGGCCCTGGATCTGGGCAGGACAGAGAACGAAAGGCTGCGCCGCTATTACGCAGAGCGATCCTTCTGGCTTCTCAGGCCTGCCGAGTCGCTGAACCTCAGCACTTACTAATTTCTTGTTTGTCTGAAAGAATTGGCCGGCTAGTCCGCCGTCGGGGCAATTGGGCAAAGCTAACTCTCCTCGGGCCACCTTTAGCATGCGCAGGTCACTCCTGCCGCATATCAGCGAGGGCGCGTTTGGCTTTGCTGGAACGCGGTTCTTAAAAACCGAAGAAATTCCAAGGTAAAACAAAGAATTAGCGCCGAGCGCTTTCTTACGGACACTTTCTTGTAGTAATTGGATTGCACGCGGCGATCCGCTACCGGACACTAAGTGGCCGTCTGGAGGAACGGCCACCTCGCTTCCAGCTAAAAATCCGGACGGTCAGCTTAACTTCTCAGTAGGCAGCGCCGCACTACAGCTAGGACGCCCAGAGCCGTGCCGAGCAACATCACCGTCGTACCGCCGTCCGGAACTCCAGTTGGGTTCAGCAGCGTCCAGCTGGTAATTAGGAAGTAGCCTTGTTGCATGGTGTTACTTCCCAGAAGATTGCCTGTAGGATGGCCGTTCGCCATCTCGGGCTTAGCATACCTGTATATCTGAATGGTGCCGGTCAGACCTGAGATATTCCACACCGCTACACCGCCGTTTTTCCCATCGTATGCAGCGACCAAGTATTGAAAGGTCCCGTAATGTGACAGGTTGATAGATATCGGATCTGTGCCTCCCGAAAACCCATTCATAATCACAGCTCCCGTAGTCGTGGCCGCGGGGCCCCCAAGTAGAGTACGCGAATACAGTGCACCGTTTGAGAGCATCTGACTGGGACTGGACATCCCGAGCAAGAGATTTGTCATCGCCGCGTCGCGCTCCGCCTGGCCGGGAGCTAATTTCTGTCCCGGGACTACCGTGCCGAGAAGATATTGGCTGCTATGATGAGTACCGTCGTTATATGTCATCTCCAAGACGGCATCGGCCCGGTTAGCAGCGAAACACAGAACACTGAAGACCGCTGACGCCGCCAGCCATTTCATTACGCTTTTCATTTTCATTTTTAGTCCCTATCCTCACTCCACAGCAGAATGCGAGAAGCACCTACGTTCTAGGACGTAGCACACGCTGTGCCAATTAGCTTAACCACTTTATCATCAAGGATATATGAAATAAAGTCGATCCAGTGGTACCCAAATCCAGTGTAAGTTTTTCCGACAACTAATTGCTCTGACTAACTTCGCATTAAGTAACCTTTTCATTTTCTGAGAGTTACGTGCCTTTTCCGCGCCTAGTGGGCTTTGTAAGCTTTTCCTGATGCCAAACTCAAACACGGCTTACAGCTTTCACGTAAAGACAGGGATACTTGGAAGAAGCCCGTTCACTGTGAGCAGGGACGGGCTGTGAGCGCCACCGGCGGCGCTCGAGCGCGGCAGGCGGGACTATCTTCAGATCTTACGGCGCTTGATGTGGTTCACTCCCGCTGTAGATCCGCGAGCGCGCGTTTTGCCTCGGCCGCCCGGGGATCTTGCAGGCCGGCGACCAACGCTTGATTAAGGACTCCCTGGGCTTCGGCTTTCTGCCTGATTTGGAGCTGCGACATTCCCAGATAAAAAAGAGAATCCGCATCAAGCGGTCGTTTCCGGCCGCTCTCTTGTAGCAGTTGTACCGCACGCGGGTATTCTTTCTTCTCGTAACTCAACCGCCCCAGAAGCTCAGCCAGTTCGGGATCGTCCGGTAACGTCTTGCGCGCTTTTGTGGCAAGGTCGTAGCCGGCAGCAACCGTGGATGGATCCTGCGCATACAAGGCAGCAAGGTGTTTCTGCGCTGGCGCGAAATCGGGCAAACGGTGCAGCACATCACTGTAAATGTCGGTCGCTGATTTAACTTCAGCGCGCTGTGCGAGAAGCGCGGCGTGAGCCATCAGTGCGGGCACATATTCGGGATTCGATTTTAATTCCTTTTGCACTTCGCTTTCGGCAGCCGTGAGTTCCTTTGAATTTTCATCAAGCGCGATGAAGGTGAGAAATTTCTTGGCGTCGGCAGCCTGCGTTGGATCAGGGTTGCTCGTCAGAAGCTTTTGCACTGCGTCCCGTGCTTGGGGTACTCTGCCTACGCTGTAAGCCGCCCACGCCAAATCATACAGAACCGAAGCATCGTTTTGGCGCTGCCGGGCGGCTTCTTGGAGAAGGCTATAAGACCAGGCGAAATTGCCACTTTGGTACATGACCTTGCCGACAAAGGCAGCGATCTGGGGATCGTCTGGCGCCAACTCGCGGGCTTTCTTTGCATAAGCAAGGGCTTTCTCCTTGTTGTGGAGCGGACCCGCATTGAGTTGGGCGAGCTTGGTTACGGGGGCGACCAGCCTGGGATTGATTTTCAACGCCTGTTCAAAGGCTGTGGTAGCCTTTTCGGCTGAGCCCTGTTTTTCATAGGCTTCCCCAAGACGCACCTGGGAGACTGGATCGTTTGGCTGTTCCTTGGTCATTGCCTCGAGTTGTGCGATGGATAGCTCCGGCGAAACGCCGGTGCCGGTCTCGAGCATTGCCAGACGACGTTTGCTCTCGTCTTTACTCGGGAAATCTTTGGCCGTGGTGGCGGCTTTTTTGAAGGCTACCTTGGCGATGTCCGTCTGGCCCATCATGTAGGCAGTCATCCCCAGGTGAAATTGAATTTCCGGATTATCAGGAGCTTTTTCGGCGCTCTCTTGGAGTAAAGAAAGGGCTTGCTGGTAATCGCCGCGTTTATAAAAAATCCAACCCAAAGTATCGGCAACCGCTGGGTCCTGCGGTTGGACAGCGCGGGCCTTGCGCGCCAGTTCGTAAGCTTTGTCTAGGTCGTTCAGGTGCTCGGTGTAAAGATAAGCGAGATTGTTTAGTGCGAGGACAAAGTTCGGGTTGAGGGCGAGAAGCTTTTCATATACGTCGCGCGCCTGTGGGAAATTTCCTGTCCGCTCGTATAGGAGCGCCAACGTCAGCATCGCCTGCGCATTGGGAGTCTTCGCGAGCTGCTCCTGTAACTCGGTAATTGCCTGCGGAACTTTATTGGTGGCAAGATAGCTCTGGACCAGTAGATCGCAGGCGGCGACAAAACTCGGATCCAGCTGGAGCGCCTTGTGAAGTTCTGCTTGGGCTGCATCCCATTTTCCTTCAGCGGCAAGAATTTTGCCTTCAAAATAATGGGCAGCCGGCGAATCGGGCGCTTTTTCAAACTGTCGCCGTATCCGCTGCCGCGCCGCGTCGAAATGTTTCTCTAGCACGTCCAAGTCGACCAGTTGATCGACCGGCGATAAGTTATCCGGCGCGAGCTGTGCGGCTTTTTCGAATGCCTTGCGCGCTTCGTCATTCCTTTTGGCTTGGCTATATAACAGTCCGAGTGCGATCTGGAGCTGCGCATCGTTCGGCGCGAGCTTGGCTTCGTTCTCGAGGACGGCAACGGCATCGTCAAACCGATCGCCCGAGTTATACGCCGCGGCCAACAGCAGTGCAGCACTCTTTAGATCAGGCTGTCTTTGTAGTAAACGGTTCAGTGGTTCGATCACCTTTTCACCATGACCAGTAGCAAGATTGATTTGGCCAAGCAGCAGGACGGCATCAGTATAATTTGGATTGATTGAGACAGCCTGATCCAAGGCCACGGTTGCCTGAGCGATGTTGTTATTTTTAAAATATGCGCCTGCCAATTCGTATTTGATCATTGGACTGTCGGGATATGTGTGATCCAGTCGCTCGAGAACTTCGATTGCTTTTTTTGTGTCGCCCTTTGCCAGAAGCACATTGCCCTGTAGCCGGCGCCCATCGACGTAGTCCGGGTCGCGGCCAAAGACATTTTCAAGCAGCGAGAGTGCTTCATCGTATTTTTTGGCTTTGAAGGCAACCTCAGCTAGCAAGGTCCAGCCCGGGGGATAATCTGGTGCCTGCCTCGTCATTTCGGTGGCAATCTTTCTTACTTCCTCGACATCACCGACAGCGGATTCGAATGCTGCGTATTTCAAGCGTTCCATGGAACGAACCGGCGCGAGCTCCGCCGCTTTCTTGAATTCTTCGGCGGCGTTCTTCTGATCTTTTTGGAGAAGATACAAATTACCCATCGCCATATGCGCCTCGAACGATTTAGGATCAGCAGCGAGCGCCTGCTGGAGAGCGTTGGAAGCAGCGGCCGGATTACCGCTGTTGAAAAATAGATTCGCCGAAGCGAGGTGGAAAGAGACGTCGTTCTTGTTGGGAAATTTCTGGAGCGCTTGCTCGGCGACCTCGATCTCTTCTTTACTTTTCGCCGCTTCAGTCAACGTAACAAGGGCTTCCCCGTTGTCCGGAGCTTGTTCGAGTACTTTGAATATTTCTTTTTGTGCCTGGTCAAGTCGCCCGATCGTCTCATAACAACGAGCCAGCCGTACGCGATTTTGGACGTTCTTCGGGTCCAGCTCGGTTGCCTTTGTTAGAAACGCAGCGGCGCGAATTGGCGCCGCATCCTCCTGCCAGATCGCGCCAATCCGCTCAAACGCGAGCGCGTTTTGAGGATCCAGCCGGATCACGTTCAGATAAGTCACCCTGGCTTTGTCATAGTCGCCGGCTCTAAAATAATTGTCAGCCTCACGCAAGAGGGGCGCTTTTTTGGCTTCTTTGGAGCAGCCAGTAACAAGGAGAAGAGTCAGAGTGAGATTTAAAATTCTTAACAAAGTTCTTGTTTGCATGTCGAGGAGGTTTTCGATGTTAGTTGCTAATTGTAGTAGTGCGCTCATTGGCAATACTGAGTTTTTCCATGAGCTCATAAAGAGTCGGCCGGCTGATCCCCAGATCAGCAGCCGCGGCAGTAATTCTCCCGGAATGTCGCTTCAGCGCTTGCTGGATCACGTCGCGTTCCACTTCCTCGCGCGCTTGTTTTAGGGTCCTTGCGGACGAGGCCTCACGCCCATTCAGCTCGAGATCCTTTGCGGCCACTCGATAGCCGTCTGCCATGATCACAGCCCGTTTCACGCGGTTTTGCAGTTCGCGGACATTGCCCGGCCAGGAATAATGAGTCATGGTACGTAGCGCGTCGGGCGCGAACACCAGCTTCGTGCGGCGCTCCTGGTCGGCATAGCGCTGTAAAAACTCCCGAGCCAGAACTACAACGTCCTCACCGCGCTCGCGAAGTGGCAGCAGTCGGATCGTGACCACCGCAAGACGAAAATATAAGTCTTCCCGGAATTT
>QIAW01000096.1:7879-8450 GCA_003225655.1 Acidobacteriota bacterium | reverse complement strand
AAGATTTGGTCTTCACCAATCTTGGAGGTTGAAGCCTCGTGCTCCATACGGGCGGTCGAGTTTTTTACCTCTATATAAGGGAAGGTGTGGGCGCCGCACTTGTCACCGATCAGCAGGGAATCACACTGCGTATAATTGCGTGCTCCGGTTGCTCCTTTAAAAATCTTCACCAGCCCGCGATAGGTGTTCTGGCCGTGACCGGCGGAGATGCCCTTCGACACGACCGTGCTGCGCGTGTTCTTGCCCATGTGGATCATCTTTGTCCCAGTGTCGGCCTGCTGATGGTTGTTGGTCAGGGCCACGGAGTAGAACTCGCCCACAGAGTTGTCGCCCATGAGAATGCAACTGGGATACTTCCAGGTAATGGCTGAACCGGTTTCCACCTGGGTCCATGAAATCCTGGAGTTGCGGCCTAAGCATTTGCCGCGCTTGGTGACGAAGTTGTAGATTCCGCCGCGCCCTTCCTTGTCGCCGGGATACCAGTCCTGCACCGTCGAGTACTTGATCTGGGCGTTGTCGAGCGCAACCAGTTCGACCACCGCGGCGTGCAACTGATTTTCGTCGCGTATGG
>QIAW01000096.1:0-7843 GCA_003225655.1 Acidobacteriota bacterium | reverse complement strand
TTAATGCGGAAGTACGTGGAAAGCTCCATGGGGCAGCGCACGCCCTTGGGCACATAAACAAATGAGCCGTCGCTGAACACCGCCGAGTTGAGCGACGCGAAGAAGTTGTCGGTGTAGGGAACCACCGAGCCCAGGTACTTCTTGATCAGCTCGGGATGATTGCGTACAGCCTCTGAAAACGAACAGAAGATCACGCCTTTCTCCGCCAGCTTTTCTTTATAGGTGGTGGCTACGGATATGCTGTCGAACACCGCATCCACAGCTACGCCTGCCAGCCGCTTCTGCTCGCCCAGCGGGATGCCGAGTTTCTCGTAGGTCCTCAGAATCTCCGGATCGACCTCATCAAGATTTTTGAGCTCCGGCCTCTGTTTGGGGGCCGAATAGTACACGATGTCCTGATAATCGATGGGACCGTATTTCACGTTGGCCCACTTGGGTTCGGCTTGGGCTTTTTCCAGCGAGGTCCAGTGACGGTAAGCCTTCAGTCGCCACTCCAGCATGAATTCCGGTTCGCCCTTCTTGGCGGAAATCAGGCGAATGGTTTCCTCGTTCAGCCCCTTGGGGATCCTGTCTTCTTCGATGGTTGTAACGAAGCCCCACTTGTAATCCTGACTGGTGAGGTCTTGTATGGTCTTGGCTGTGCTCATTGTGTCCTCCCAGAGGTTAGGGTTATGGATACGACGCTACCCTCACGGGTGCTCGCCGCATGTTGCAGGCGTAACGGCCTGATCAGATCAGACAATCGGATCTGCTCCAAAGTCCGCCGCAGGGCCCGGCTGATGACCTGGGAGTTGCTGCGTACTGTGCAGGAAGGCTCCAACTCGCAGCATCCTGGAGTCGAATAGCACTCGGTGAAGCCCACAGGCCCTTCCAGAACCTCAATAATGTCGGCAATGGAGATTTTCTCCGCAGGCCGGCCCAGGGTATACCCGCCCTTGACGCCGCGATGGGAGAGCAGCAACCGGTGCTCCACAAGCTCCCTTACGATCTTGCCCACCGTAGCGGGAGCAAGCTTGGTGCCGGCTGCCAATTCTTTTGCCGTATGCAACGATGGCTGCGGACTTTTGGCGACGTATGTCATCAGCACAATGCCGTAGTCCGTCAATTTATTCAGCCTGAACATATTTTTCTTGACCCGCAGCAGCTCTCGACGCGAACACCGATCAACTCTGAATCTTGACTATATTAGTCAAGATTCATTATAGAACCCCCTCCTTTTCATGGTCAATACGTGGTATGTGGCCGTTGTGTCCTTACTTCTTGTTTACACCGTTTCGGTAATCGGTATCGATAGTGCCAGACTGGCTGGGAGCTGAACAGGTTGCAGAAAAACTCAATTCCAGGGCGTTGTTTTGAAGGGGGCACGGCTTCAGCCGTGCCATAAGTCTTTGAGAAATTATACCTCCGTTCTGCCGAAGGCTAGCGCGTAGCAAAGCGGAGCGCCATAAAAAAGTGTTTTTCTGCAGCCTCTGAAGCCCGGAGATTTCAAGCAGCAAGGGTTCGCTTTCCACTCCTTCTTTCTGGATGCGTTCGTTTCGAAAGTAAGGACTGGGCTTTTTCCAGCTCCGCTCGCCGCTGTGCACTAAGCCCGCGTCCAGCGCGGTTGATGAAGTAGGTAAGCATCCGCATTCCAGATCCTGGACCTTTGGGCGAAACCTTTTTAGATGCCAATGTTCTTGCGATGGTAGCGGCACTCTTGGTAAACAACCCTGCCGGAGGGTGCGTGGAGTCGGTTTTGACCTTGGCTACCCATCTTCTCTTTTTCTTGCCAGACATATCGTATTCCCACGAAGTTAGCTAATTTAATAGAGGTTAGCTAACTGAATAATTAAGATGCAGCTTTCATCTCCCATTGCCGGCCATTGGCCCCAAAATTTAGGTCCAAGGAGTTGAAAATATGCCGGAAAAAACCATCGTGTTCGATTCAAGTATTAATTCCAAAAGAGAATGAGCAGTAGCGAGAGGGAGTTGCGGCTCGTTTCAAATTGCGAAATCCGTTGATAAGGGGTAAACATTACCTTGGTAACCTTGTTGAAGTGAGAGGAGGCCGATAGGCTCTTGCCACGGACTTCGTCAATGACACGCTACTTTAACACTTGCCGCCATGAGCAGGTTTACCAGCTTGTTCCCAGTCTGTTGCGCTTTGCCGCCGACCCCAGGATCGATGCCATGGGACGTACATGGATATTCGATGCCTTGCGCCAGCTTACAGGGCGGGACCTCGACGATGACATTGCCAGTTGGGCTGCTTGGTACGCCAGCGCCTATGGCGCGACCTTGACCGGGCATGGCCCTCACGCAAATCTCGAGGAGTTTATCGCCGCCTGCCCCTGGCTTCCTCATGAAGAGCCTTAGGGAGCAGCTTCTTCGGAAGCAGCTTTCGCAACGGACATCCGTCACAGTCCGGAGCTGACTTGAAACAATAATCTTTGCCTGCGCTGACCAATAGCGCATGCATCTCGTTAAAGTGGCGCGCCCAGTCCCTGCGGCTCTGAGCGGCCTGTTTTTTCGGAATGGCCCTTGTCTCTCCTGAACTCCCTTCTGCTAACGCCCTCTCAGCCAGTTCACGTATCTCATCGTAGCTTGCGTCGTCAGAGATAAGGCGGTGGCGCAGGAATATGCGGCGGGTGTAGGCGTCCACCACAAAAACAGGAAGATTTCCCCCGTACAACAGAATGGAATCAGCGGTTTCTCTTCCTACTCCGTTGAGTTGTAGCAGCTCTTGGCGGAGAGCATATACCGCATCGGAGCTGGCCCTGGAGGGGGCAAACATTCTGCGCAGCGAGCCTGCGTGGCGTCTATCGAGATATTGAATGAAAGACTTGAGGCTGCGGGATTTCTGGCGAAAGAATCCGGAAGCGCGTATGAGCCGCTGCAGCTCTCTACTGGAGAGGGAGCGGATACCCTCGATATTCAGTTTACCTGCCTTGCGCAGGCGGTTCAGCGCCTTTTCCACGTTGTTCCACGAGGTATTTTGGGTCAAGTACGCTCCGGCCACGACTTCAAAAGTGGTCTTTGCCGGCCACCAGTGCTGCGGGCCGTAATAGGCGCGCAACACCTGATAAAGGTGGCGGATTTTCTGGATCGGTGTCGGCATGGCGTTCTTCTTAGGGCTCCGCAAATGCAAAACAAACACGTTTACGGGCTTCCGCCGTAAGGGCTAAGTACTAAGCGTCTAAACATATCTCCACAATTGTATGAAAATAAAGCAAATAGGGCATACTTGTAAGTCTGTCCATCTTCACTACGGCCTTAAAACGTAACTTAAGCAGTCTCCCTTTAGTCACCGACTAGCAGTAAATCTCGATTGACAATTTCTGTCACTCAGACTACGATTCGCGAAACTCGCAATTTTGCCCCCAGAAGATTGCGCCAGGTTAAAGCGCACAAGAGTCACAACTTATAGAAAGTGATTCGATAAGGGAGATGCACGTATGTCCCAGCGGTTGGGAGACCTGCTTGTTAAAGAGAAGGTCATTACCTCAGAGCAGTTAGACAAAGCCATCAAGATGCAGAAAGAAAATGGCTTCCGTCTGGGGTCTGCTCTGGTAAAACTCGGTTTTCTCTCTGACGAAGACGTGACCAACTTTCTTTCCCGGCAGTATGGCGTGCCTGCGATTAATCTCTCTTATTTTGAGATCGACGGCTCGGTGGTGAAACTGGTGCCTTATGAAACCGCCAAGCGCTACCAGATCCTTCCTTTGAGCCGGGTGGGTGCTTCACTGACCATTGCCATGGTTGATCCGACCAACGTATTCGCCATGGACGATATCAAGTTCATGACCGGCTTTAACATCGAGCCGGTGGTGGCCTCGGAAGCCGCCATCATGGATGGCATTGAGAAGGCCTACAGCGTCTCGCGTGAGGAAGATCTGGAAAAGGTAATGGCCTCGGTGAACGAAATGGACACCGACGTAGAACTGGCCGCCGATGAGCAGGACCTGGGCCTTGACCAGTTGGAGAAGCAGGCGGAAGAGGCGCCCATCGTCAAGCTGGTGAACATCATTCTTTCCGACGCAGTTAAGCGTGGAGCCAGTGACATCCACATTGAACCTTACGAAAAAGAATATCGCGTACCCTTTCGTATTGACGGCATGCTGCAGCCCATCATGAATCCGCCGCTGCGCATGAAAGACGCCATTACTTCCCGCATTAAGATCATGGCCAAACTGGATATAAGCGAAAAGCGCCTGCCGCAGGACGGCCGGATCATGCTGAAGATGAACATTGGGGGAAAGAAAAAGCAACTCGACTATCTCGTGAGCACCTTGTGCGTCTCGATATGACCAAGCTTGGCTTCGAGTCCGATTCACTGGTCAAATTCGAGAAGGCCATCCTCAAACCTTACGGCATGGTTTTAGTGACCGGACCAACCGGTTCCGGTAAGACCAACACTCTGTATTCATCTATTTCGCGCCTGAACCAGCCCGATACCAACATCATGACCGCCGAGGACCCAGTTGAGTTCCAGCTCAACGGCGTGAATCAGGTCCAGATGAAAGAATCGATTGGCCTGAACTTTGCCACTGCCTTGCGCGCATTTTTGCGGCAGGATCCGAACATCATTCTGGTCGGCGAGATTCGCGACTTTGAAACCGCTGAAATCGCTATCAAGGCGGCTCTCACTGGACACCTGGTGCTCTCCACGCTGCATACCAACGGAGCGCCTGAAACCATCAGCCGCCTGATGAACATGGGCATCGAGCCTTTCCTGGTCGCGACTTCAGTACACATGATTGTGGCCCAACGCCTGGTGCGCCGTGTGTGCAAAGACTGCGCTGAATCCCTCGATCTGCCGGTGCAGGCGATGATCGAGGCCGGCTTCAGCCCGGAGGAAGCCAAGAAAGTTAAACCCAAAAAGGGAAAAGGCTGTACCGTTTGCAACAGTACCGGATACAAAGGCCGCTGCGGTCTTTACGAGGTGATGGAAGTTGATGATGAGATCCGCGAGTTGATCCTGGTCGGGGCCTCGGCGGTTGAACTGAAGAAGAAAGCCATCGAGCGCGGCATGCTTACGCTGCGGCGCAGCGGATTAGTGAAGATCATGGAAGGTGTAACCACGCTGGAAGAAGTGGCACGCGAGACTATCCACTGATGAAGTTAATAAAGGGACCAAAAGAACATGACAGCTACTCTGAGTGAACTGCTTCGAAAAATGCTGGAGATGAATGGAAGCGACCTCCACATCACCACCAACTCGCCGCCACAAGTGCGCGTGCACGGACACCTGGTGCCGCTCGATATGCCGCCGCTGACTCCTGCAGAAACCAAGCAGCTTGCCTATAGCGTGCTCACGGACGCGCAGAAGCACCGCTTTGAAGAAAATCTGGAGCTGGATTTTTCCTTCGGCTTAAAAGGTTTGGCCCGCTTCCGCGGCAATCTCTTCAATCAGCGCGGGGCCACGGGCGCCGTGTTTCGCGTGATTCCTTTCGAGATCAAGTCTTTCCAGCAGCTCGGATTGCCGGGCATCGTCTCCAGGCTTTGCGAAAAGCCTCGCGGATTAATCCTGGTGACCGGGCCGACGGGCTCTGGCAAGTCCACTACCTTGGCTGCGATGATCGACAAAATCAACACTGAGCGGCATGACCACATTATCACCATCGAGGACCCCATTGAGTTTGTGCACCAGAACAAGAGTTGCCTGGTGAACCAGCGCGAAGTGCATGCCGACACCAAGTCATTTAGCGATGCCCTCCGCGCCGCCTTACGCGAAGATCCGGATGTGGTGCTGATCGGCGAAATGCGTGATCTGGAAACCATCGAATCGGCGCTGCGTATTGCTGAAACCGGCCACCTCACCTTCGGAACATTGCACACGAACTCAGCATCTTCCACCATCAACCGCGTGATTGATGTTTTTCCCGCGCACCAGCAGCCGCAGATCCGCGCCCAGCTTTCTCTGGTGCTGGAAGGAATTTTGTGCCAAGCGCTGCTGCCCAAAGTGGGCGGACAGGGGCGCTGCATGGCCATGGAGATCATGGTGCCCAATGCCGCCATCCGCAACCTGGTTCGCGAAGACAAGATTCACCAGATCTATTCGGCCATGCAGTCCGGGCAAGATAAGTTCGGAATGCAGACTTTCAACCAGTCGCTGGCCACATTGTATTTCCAGAAACAGATCACCCTGGAGCTTGCCATGCAACGCTCCTCCATGGCCGATGAGTTGCAGGAAATGATCAATCGCGGCGTGGGCTTGGTAACAAAACAAAACGCTCCGGCCGCAGCAGCAGGGAAGCGCTAGGCTCGAGGCAAGACCGGAGGTCGCTCGGACCTTCGGAAGAAATTGTAACTCCAGGTTACGGGGTCACACAGACAGGGAGACAGACATATGCCGGTATTTACATTTACAGGGAAGACCGCAACAGGTGAAAAAGTTACAGGCGACCGCACCGCCGCCACCAAGCAGGACCTGCAGAACCTGCTTCGCCGCGAACGCATTGCTGTGGGCTCGATCAAGGAAAAGGGCAAAGAGTTCAACTTGCCCATGATCGGCAGCGGCAGTGTCCCCACCAAGGACCTCGCCATCTTTTTCCGTCAGTTCTCCGTCATGATTGATGCCGGTCTTCCCCTAGTGCAGTGTCTGGAAATTCTGGCCGCTAACCAGGAAAACATAACCTTCCAGAAATGTCTCACCGGTGTGCGGACAACGGTGGAAGGCGGGGCCACACTGGCCAACGCCATGCGTGGCTATCCTAAGATTTTCGATGACTTGGCCACCAACATGATTGAGGCCGGCGAAACCGGCGGTATTCTCGATGTGATTCTGCAGCGGCTTGCAACCTATGTGGAGAAGGCAGTCAAGCTAAGACAGGCAGTGCGGTCGGCGCTGGTGTATCCCACTGCCGTTATTTCCATCGCTACCCTGATTGTTGCCGGCCTGCTCAAATGGGTGGTCCCGATTTTTGCCAACCTGTTTCAAGGCCTCGATGTCAGCTTGCCGCTCATGACTCGTGTTGTCATCAACCTGAGCACGTTGATCGGTAAATTTGGCTGGATCTTCGTTCTCCTGCTCATCGTCCTGATTATCGCGATCAAGTACGCAAGAAGTAGTCCCCAGGGCCGTTTCTTCTTCGATAACTTGCTATTGAAGTTGCCGATCCTAGGAGCAATTCTGCGCAAGATCGCTGTCGCCCGTTTTACTCGAACGCTAGGTACCCTGATTACCTCCGGCGTTCCCATTCTGGAAGGACTCACTATCACCGCGCGCACATCGGGGAATGCGGTTCTTGAGCAAAGCATTATGAAGGTTCGCAAGGCGGTGGAAGAAGGCCGCACAATTGTTGATCCGCTGCGCGAGAGCAAAGTTTTCCCCAACATGGTGGTACAGATGATCGGCGTTGGCGAGGCCACCGGCGCCATGGATGCCATGCTGCAGAAGATCGCTGACTTCTACGAAGACGAAGTGGATGCCGCCATCAAAGACATGCTTACCATTCTGGAGCCACTCCTCATCGGGTTCTTGGGAGTCGTGGTGGGCGGCATCGTCATTTCCCTGTATCTGCCGCTGTTCTCGATGATTGCCAAACTGTCCGGATAAGAGGAGTTCAGAGAGGCATCGCATCGTCGAGCCACGCGAGCGTACTTGTCTTTAGAAGTTTACTGAGAATTCTTGCTATGAAAAGACATAGTACCAGGGCCCGACCTTATATCGGGCCGTAAGTCGCTCCAAAGGTAGCCTGAAAGAACAAAATTCGTCACAAAAACGCGTTTTCGGATCTCGCCCCAATAGCTGACGGTGGTAACGCAAGAGCAAGAGTAGCTGATGCAGAATGAACTGAATGATCGCGCTTGGCTGAATTGGATGGGGAAGGTACGCATCATTATTATTACCTTCTTGCTGGGC
>QIAW01000564.1 GCA_003225655.1 Acidobacteriota bacterium | reverse complement strand
TCGTAACAGAAGATGCTGGTTTTTCCTTCGCTGGGCAGGAACATGCAACTGAGAGCATAGTGCGCCCCCACCTGGCGCAGATCGACCACCATGTGCTTGATCCAGCGCTTATAGATTTCGGCGGCATTTCCCAAATGGGGAAGATTGCTGGGCGCCTGGGAAAGCAGTTCCAGGAAGCGCTCCTCCAAGGGCATGCCGGGAAAGAGCTCCTCGGCCAACTGAAGGGCGCGGGCGGCATACTGCATGACCTGTACGGTCTCAATGCCGCTGACCTCATCGAAGAACCAGGCGCAACTGGTATACATCAGCATGAGATGGCGCTGCATTTCAAGCAACTTGAGGACAGTGATGCGCTGATGAGGGTCCACCGGACTGCGGGCGTGCTGCTCAAGAAAGCGATTAATGTTGAGCAGCGAACGGTTGAGGACAACCTCAATGTAGGCATCGCGGGCGGCCCAGGAATCGTGCAGCAAGGCGCCGGCGAGTTGCTCGAAGCGAGGGGCGAGCTCGTCGCGCAGCCAATCCAGCGCGGTCCGCAGCGGCTTGCGCCATTGCTGACGCCAGTCACGTCGCCCGGAGTTGCATCCGCAGTCATGCATCCAACGCTCCACGCCGTGGTAGCAGCTCCAGGAGCTCTTTTGCAAAACTTCAACCTGATGCTCGGCGGGATAGCGCTCAAGAAATTCACCATAATTGGTAAGGGCCACGGAATTTTGTGCTGCAAGCATTGCGGGGACCGAGCCTGCATCGGCAGGTCTGCCAGTGGCGGAAGTTACGTCGGGCAAACTTGCAGCGGCAGCCGGGCTTCCATTCGACTGGCTTACGCTGGTCGAGCTTCCATTTCCACCAGCAGAGATGGCGGCGTATGGACCCATATTGGAGATGCGGTTGAGGGCATACCCCAGGGCCATATCGCCGTGAGGATGGTGATGTCCGTAGGATTCGCCATCGGTGGCGATGTGCACAAGCTGTGGCCAGGTGCGTCCGTCGGAGAGGCCAGAGAGCAGACGCTGCACGAAATTCTCACCATTGGAGAGCAGGCGCTCAAAGGCGACGGCCTGGGAGATGGGGCCGTCGTAAAAAAATATGTTGATGCGGCGGCCGGAAGGGAGAATACAAAGGTAGGCGCGCGAGGGATCGATGCCGGCGTGCTGCAGCTCGGTCCAGCGGCGGCCTCCGATGCGGCGCACCCGCTCTGCCTGGCGCGGAGCAAGAATGGTAAAGCGGATTCCGGCTTCTGCCAGCACTTCCAACGTGTCATTATCAACGGCGGCCTCGGGGAGCCACATGCCCTCCGGAGGGCGCCCAAAGCGGTGCTCGAAGTCACGAATGCCCCAGAGTACCTGGGTTTTCTTGTCGCGGCGGTTCGCCAAAGGCATGATCATGTGGTTGTAGGACTGGGCAATGGCCGATCCGTGACCGCTGAAGCGCTCGCGGCTTGCCCGGTCGGCTTCAAGAATTGCGCGATAGGTTTCAGATTGCTGGCTTTCTATCCAGGAAAGAAGCGTCGGGCCGAAGTTGAAGCTGATATTGGAATAGTTATTGACGATGCGCTGGATGCGTCCCTCATTGTCGAGAATGCGCGAAGCAGAGTTAGGCGCGTAACACTCGGCGTTAATGCGCTGGTTCCAGTCGTGAAAGGGATAGGCGGAATCCTGCACCTCGACGGCCTCGAGCCACGGGTTCTCACGCGGGGGCTGGTAAAAGTGCGCGTGGATACAGACGTAGTTCCGGACCGGGACAGAAGCCCCGTTCGCGGAGAGAGCTTGCTTCTCCTCTAACGGCTCGGGCAAGGACGGCATACTAATAATATTATCCATGGTAATACAGCATTTGGAGAGCAGTAATCAGCATCAGCGCTCAGCCAAAAAACTCCTTAGGCGGCCAGACGCAACAACTCAAAGTACCGGATTGGTCTGACACTTGCTTTCACGCTTAAAACAGAAGTCCAGAATAGCCCCATTACATCGGATTCAGAAGAGGTGACACAGGTTGCAGACACCCTGCTCCAGATTGCAATGAAGCACCGCCAGCCAACGCTTGCCACCGATTGAGCGGATTTTGCAACGGAAATCAGCTCGACCAATTGTTCACGGGTATGTTGGAGGCTTGCAATCTATAATCTATCTTTAAAACTTGTTTCTCAGCGGGGTAGCGTGTGACGGTAGTTGCGACAGAATGTCCTATTTGCCATGGTACGGGCTGGAAGCCGGTGGCCAGTTCGGATGCCGCTGCCTCTGTGAGCGGAGCCAAGCAGCCAGGGCGGGTGACGAGGTGCGACTGCATCCTGAAGAAGCGGACAGGGCTGTTGCTGCAACATGCCTGCATTCCAGCGCGCTATGAGCATTGCGAGCTGGCCGAGTTTGTAACCAAGACCTCAGGCAGCAATCCGTCACTTGAGGCGGCGCTGCTGGCAGCAGAGAGCTTCGTGAAGGAGTATCCGGTAGAAAAAACAGGGCTGCTCCTTATTGGACCTATCGGCGTGGGTAAGACCCACTTGGCCGTGGGCATTCTGAAGGAGCTGGTGCTGCGGAAGAGCGTCCCCTGCCTGTTCTACGACTACCGGGAGCTGCTGAAGGAAATACAGAATTCCTACAATCCCACCGTAAACACCACCGAGATGGCGATTCTGCGACCGGTCTTCGAGGCCGAGGTACTGGTGCTGGATGAGCTGGGAGCGGTGAAGCCCACCGAGTGGGTGTGGGATACGGTCAGCCTTATCCTCAATACACGCTACAACAACAAGCGCACCACGATTATCACCACCAATTTTGCCGACCAGCCGCCGGCCATGGTTGCAACGCGCGACCTAACGGCGCGAGCGGCGCGCGAAGAGACCCTGGGTGACCGCATTGGCGAGCGCATGCGCTCACGGCTGCACGAAATGTGCCGCAAAGTTGCGATGGAGGGCAGCGACTTTCGCCAGCGGGTGCGCAGCACGAATTATCGGTAAAAACAAATCGTCACTTGCTCAACCGCTATCAGTGCTACTATTCCTCTATACGTTATCCTCCTTACTGGTAACGTTACCATTCCCCCGCCCCCATAATGCCGTTACTCTGAGGATTGCGTATGTCTGACGCTAAACAGTCCAATCGCGTCGATGAAAAAGTACACATTAGCGACGCGCAGTACCGCCGGCTCATAGAAAACATTCCTGAGGTCGCATGGACGGCCGATGAACAAGGAAATGCGTTGTTCATCAGCGAGAAGATAAGGACTGTTTTCGGCTATTCCTCCGAAGAAATCTTGCAGCAAGGCGCGACACTCTGGTTCGGGCGCATGCACCCGGACGACCGGGAACTGGTGCAGAAGGCGTACGCAGCATTGTTCAGCCGAGGGCAGGCATTCGACGTTGAATACCGCATTCAACACCGGGAAGGTCGATGGATGTGGTGGCGCGATCGCGCAGCAATGATTGAAGAGGCGCAGGGAAAACGATATGCCGACGGCCTGCTTTCTGACATTACTGAGCACAAGAACATGGAAATCCAGTTGCGGCAGGCGCAAAAAATGGAGGCGGTGGGACAGTTAGCCGGTGGGATTGCACATGACTTCAACAATCTGTTGTGCGTGCTCCAGGGCCACGCTGAGCTGGCGAAGGACCATGCGCAACGAAACCCGGAATTGTTGCAGCACCTGGAAATTATTGAAGAGACCTCCCGGCGCGCGGCCTCGCTGATTCAACGGCTCTTGGCATTCAGTTCCAAGCAGGTGTTATGGATCACCGTCTTTGATCTAAACGTGATCATCGCCGGCATTCAGAAATTTCTTGCGCGAGCAATCGGTGAGAATATCGAGTTGAGCACGCGTTTCCATGCCTCACCGGCTTTTATCAAAGCCGATCGCGCACAAGTTGAACAGATATTGATCAACCTGGCGCTCAATGCGCGCGATACCATGCCTGAAGGCGGAAAGTTGGTCATTGAGACATGCGGCGTGGAATTCAATGAAGCGGATGCCCAGCAATACGGGAACTTGGTTCCCGGCCTTTATGTACTGCTATCGATCAGCGACACAGGACGCGGCATTAACCCCGAAACCCTGGAGGGTATTTTTGATCCCTTCTTTACCGCCCGGCCATGGGGACAAGGAGCGGGTCTTGGTCTAGCGACTGTTTACGGAATTG
Organism: Acidobacteriota bacterium; assembly: GCA_003225655.1. Taxonomy (GTDB): domain Bacteria; phylum Acidobacteriota; class Terriglobia; order Terriglobales; family Acidobacteriaceae; genus QIAW01. The sequence continues at coordinate 3,269 of QIAW01000564.1, read as the reverse complement.
TGAAGCAGAGCCACGGACACATTTCGGTTGACAGCAAGCCGGACCGGGGAACGACGTTTCATGTTTATCTGCCGGCGCAGGCTGTTCCCCTCGAAAATGGCAAAGAACAGGCGGCAATCCAGATTCTGCAGGGCAAAGAGAGTATTTTGATTGTAGAGGACGAGCCGCAGCTACGAACTCTTACCCGCACTTGGCTTCAGGGTCTCGGTTACTCAGTATTAGAAGCCGCGAGCGGCAGTGAGGCGATCAAGATCGTTGAGGCCGATCAGAGTGAAATTCATCTGCTGCTCACCGACCTCATTATGCCGGGACTCAGTGGCCGCCAACTGGCGGAACAAATTTGTTTGAAATGTCCGTCAATGAACGTAGTTTTCATGACCGGTTATACCGATGACGTCGTAGTACAACACAAGCTGCTTCAATCTGGAAGCCATCTGCTGCGGAAGCCGTTCACCCGGGCCGACCTGGCGAGAACCGTTCGCGCAGCTATCGATAAAGGACAAATCCACTAACCAGGAAGCGACGCCCGAATCCCATTGCATCCCAAAAGCTACACGGAAACCACGCATTTGCTGGCTTCTAGACACTCACCTTCGGATGCTGCAGATGAAAGCCGGTGGCATCCTGATAGGCCTTTGCCAGGGCGAGCAGCTTGGCTTCGCCGTAGAGTTGGCCTAGAAATGTAAGGCTGACGGGAGTGCCCGGGCCGCCGGGTTCCAGGTCGCCGTTCTCGCGTACGTGAGGCACGGGGGCATCATCGCCGCGATAGCCATTGGGCAGGATGACCGCTGGATGTCCGGTGAGGTTGGTGGCCACGACCTGGGTAGTTCCGGTGGGGGCAACAATCACGTCGAACTGGTCGAAGATTTTGGCGAGGGCCTCAATCGCCATCATGCGGGCGCGGTTGGCCTGAATATATTCCACCGCGGGGATGAAGCGCGCGGCGCGGAAGGTATTGGGCCAGTCGTCTTTCGACTGCTGCGTGAGGAGCTTGTCTTTCCCGCTGCGGGTGAGATCGTCAAAAGCCGCGGCGGCCTCGGCCAGTAGGATGGAACGCATAGCGCCGTAGGGCAGGTCGGGCAATTCCACGGGAACCATGTTCACGCCCATGCTGTGAAGCTTGGCCAGCGCGGCATCGTTGAAGCGCTGATCATACTCGATCCGAAGGCGGGCCCGGTCGCTCTCAGCTTTATCCTGCTCGCGCTGCTTGCGGGTTTTCTCTTGCGACTCTTTTTCTTCGGGCGAAAGATCTTTCTGGTCCTTGATTGCCTCGGCCGCCGGTTCGGGGGGCTTGGGTGGCAACTCGAAATCCTTCTTTAAGTAACCGACGCGCAGTTTGCGCCAGTCGAGAGCGGCATCCCAATTGAAGGCCGCGTTGCGCACGGTGCGATCACGGCCATCAGGACCGTAAATCGCGCTCAGCACGATAGCGCAGTCTTCTACCGCGCGGCAGAGGACGCCGAGTTTATCCATCGTCCAGGAGAGGGCCATGGCGCCGGTGCGCGGTACCAGCCCGAAGGTTGGACGCAGTCCCGTCGCCCCGCAGCGGGTGGAAGGCGAGGAGATGGAGCCCAGGGTCTCTGAGCCGATGCCGAAGGCGATGCATCCGGCGACGGTGGCCGAGGTCGAACCTGCCGACGATCCGCTGGAGCCCTGCGCGGTATTCCAGGGATTGCGAGTCATGCCGCCAAACCATTTATCCCCCTGCGCGAGAGCGCCCAGAGTCAGTTTGGCTATCAGCACGGCCCCGGCGGTATCGAGACGCTGAACCACAGTGGCGTCTTCGTCGATGGTCTGATTTTCAAAGCCGCCCGCGCCCCAGGTGGTGCGATATCCCTTGACCGCCAGCAGGTCTTTGGCGCCCCAGGGCAGCCCGTGGAGAGGGCCGCGATATTTTCCGGCGGCGATTTCGCGATCTGCCTCTTTGGCCTTTGCCCGGGCGCGATCTTCGGTCAGCGTGATGACGAATTTGAGCTTCGGATCGTAGCGCTTAAGGCGCTCGAGATACATTTCCGTGAGCGCGGTAGAAGAGATTTTCCTGGTCATCAGCAATATGCCCAGATCGAGCACAGAGTAGAAGGCGACATCCTCAATGTTTTTTGGAGTTGTGCTGGCGAGCACAGCAGGAGTGTTCGCCTTTTTGGGCACACCGGGAACAGGAACTTTGCGGGCATCCACCGTCATCATGCCGGAGTGCTGCATGGGTCGACGCTGCTGATTGAGCTTCATGCCCGCGGGCACGGGATCAAAGACCAGCGCGGGCGCGACCGAATTGGGAATGTGCAGGGCATTGATAGCGTCGTAACCTTTGACGTACCCATTGAGGGAATCAAGCATCATGTCTTTGTATTCATCGAGGATGTGAACGCCGGCAATTGCCGCTGCATTGTCTATCATGTCGCGGGTGATGGCCGGTTTTTTGGCGGCCGCTTTCTGGCCAGGTTTTTCCTGGGTTTTCTGATCGGTCTTTTGTTCCGAGCTTTTCTGTTCCGCCTCTTTCTGCGCGAGCGCCCAAAGCACTCCGGGGAACAAGGTGGTGGCAAGTCCAAAGCGCGAGCAGATGGAAATGAGCGACCGGCGATCAAGCATGTGTGTTCTCCTAGTTGAGGGTCCCAGGTGGCTGGACATTATAGCTCTTAGCTCTCAAGCTTCTGGCGTATTCGACCGGAGAAGAGGACTTGAGCCAAGAACTGCACTCGCCCACGTGCTGCGCGGGCGGGTTCAGCCGCTTATTTCATTCCTCCCGCTGGATCAGCACTCTGTCTGAGATGAGCTTGTAGCTCACCCAAGGTGATGAAAACAGTTGACTAGGTTTGACTCAGCCCCGGCAGGGGCGGCGTATTATAGTCCAGCGCTGGGTCGCTCTGCCAAGAATGATCACAGTCCCGCAAGGGACGACGCCTGATGGGAGCCTCGAATGCGTTTTCGACCGGGCCAGTGACGGAACACGCATTCCCAAGCTACAGTGATGCATCGAACACTATTGGCTATTCGCAATTTAAAGTTCCAAAATGGAACCGTCCCAACATAGAACTCTCTCTCGTATAAAGCCAGATGCTTTACACTTGTACGTCTCTTGCAGGACACAGCATAATGCGATATTTGGGGTATCAGTCCCAGGTCGGTAATCTATGACGTGTTTACCGCGCGGCAAGTCAAGCTAGAACAGCGCTGTGCTCTATATAAACCGCTTGCCGTTGCAGGACTGAGCGAAAGAAGAGGTAATTAGCGGTTCATGATGGATGCTACAGCAAACCTGCGGGCACACG
>QIAW01000083.1:16510-18157 GCA_003225655.1 Acidobacteriota bacterium | reverse complement strand
CCAGCGCGCGGTCATGGAGTTTGTGGATTATCTGGCAAACCTGAGCGCCTTGAGGCCTCGACACCTGGTCAAGTTAGTGACGGAAGAAATGGCGGAGAAGCAGGCCGCAATATGACTGCTTTCCTTGCATTCTCGCGACAAATTGGCCTGGCTGAAAACTGAGTTTCAAGCCTGTCTGCGGTATTTGAAAACAGGCTTGGCCACGCGGCGGAGCGGCCGCCTGGGTGTGCGGCGCTCAGCGAATGTGCTCTCCACCCGCGGAGTGATCGATCCATCAATTTTCTGCACCGCCTTTTTTGCTTCCCGGCGGATCCACGCCCGGCGATGCTGCAGAAACGGTTTGAGCAGGTTCCGTGAGCGTTTCGCTTCCAATCTTCCCAGGGCCATGATGGCATGGCCGGCGACCACTTCGTCATCAAGAAGCCGCATGGCAGTTTCTGTGGCGCGCGGATCTTTCATATTGCCTAGCGCCAGCACAATCAGTTGACGCACTTTGCCGTGCTTCGGTTCCTCGGCCAGTTCAATGATCTCATCGCACACAGAATCATCAGCAACCACAGAAAGAGCATTGCCAATGGCCAGTTTCAACAACATCTGCGAGGGCTCAGCCTTGCGCAGTTCATCGATCAGGATCGGCGCAGCGAAGGGCTTGGCCGAGGGTACAGAGAGCGCCCTGACGATGGTTTCTTTGATGTAAGAGTCCTGAACCTGAGGGAGCCATTCCAGCAACAGATGAAAATCGCAACGGTCCGGGGCTTCGGCAATCGTGCAAAGGATCCCGCGCCTCCGGGCTTCTTGCACGACCAGTTCATTGGTTTTCTGTACAGAAGTTGCGGCCACAACAAAGAAGGTGGATTTGAGGTCTTGGGGCTCGAACAGCCGCTTCTCCCACGAGATCTTTCTGGCACGGGCCCATTGTTCGATCACCGCGGTCCCCTGCGGTGCAATTACCCGTACCGATGCGCCGGATGCGAGTAAAGACCGGATCTTGGTTTCGGCTGTTCTCGAGCCTCCTACAACCAGGCAGGAATGGCCAGACACTTCAACGAACACGGGAAACGGTGCGGACATTTCCTGCGATCTCCTAGTATGAGGGCCCCGCTGAATTCAGAGGCTCATACAGCCTGACTTCAGTGAAGCTTATGTTGAATAGGGCTATTTCATTGCAGGTAGAGAACTGTTCACTCTCTTTTGCCCATTCTTGCCAAAAAATTACCGCTGTCACAATATTCACCAGAGCGAATCTTGATTTAGAGCTGTCTTTACTAATAAATCAGCAGGAGATAAATGGGAAATACAAAGTACAAATTAGCTGTATAAGAAAAACATTACAGCATGATTAATTTGCCGTTCATCCTTGCGTAAGTTGCAGCATCTCTTTCTCGTCGATGACTTTTACGCCCAGCTCGCGGGCCTTATCTAGTTTCGATCCCGCGTCAGAGCCGGCGACCACGTAGTCGATTTTCTTGCTGACCGAGCCTGACACCTTGCCTCCCGCATCTTCAATCAGTTTCTTGGCCTGGTCACGGCTGTGGTTGGCAAGGGTCCCGGTCAAGACAAAGGTCTTTCCTGCCAGCTTTGTGCCCCGCTGCTTCTTGGTCCCCTGAAACTTCAGGCCGGCCTTGCGCAACCGCTCCACCAGTTCAC
>QIAW01000083.1:0-16488 GCA_003225655.1 Acidobacteriota bacterium | reverse complement strand
TTCTTCTGCGCTGGCCTTCATAAGACCATCCATGGAGCCAAAGTGTTCGGCCAGGAACTGGGCGGTGCGTTCGCCCACGAAGCGTATTCCCAGGCCCAGGATCACGCGCTCTAGCGGCAGCTTCTTGGAAGACTCAATTTCGTTCAGCACGTTCTGCGCCGATTTGTCGCCCATGCGCTCCAGTTGCAGCAGCTTGTCTTTGGTGAGGTGATAGATGTCGGCGACGTTCTTCACCAGCCCGCGGTCGGCGAGTTGGTTGACTAGGGCTTCTCCCATGCCTTCGATGTTCATGACCGAGCGCGAGGCGAAGTGCAGAATACTCTCCCGGGTTTTGGCGGGGCAGCTCACATTGACGCAGCGATGATCGGCCTCACCCTCAATGCGTACTACCTTTCCACCACACTCAGGACAATGCTCCGGCATGGTGAAGCTTTTCTTTCCGCGAGGATGATCTTTATCTTCCACCACCCGCACCACTTTGGGGATCACGTCTCCCCCGCGCTCGACCATGACCCAGTCACCGATCTTCACGCCCAGTCGCTCGATCTCATCCTGGTTATGCAAGGTGGCGCGGGTGACGGTGGTGCCGCCGATGAAAACCGGCGCGAGCGCGGCTACCGGCGTGAGCTTTCCGGTGCGGCCCACCTGCACCAGGATGTCCTCAATCCTGGTAACGCCGGAGCGCGCCGCGTATTTATAGGCAATCGCCCAGCGCGGCGCTTTGCCGGTGAAGCCCAACTCGTGCTGAATGGAAGCGTTGTCAACCTTGATGACAATGCCGTCAATCTCGTAAGGCAGGGAATCGCGCTTCTGCTCCCACTGGCGGATGAAGCTCAGCACCTCTTCTAATGAATCAGCCCGCGCCCAGTTGGGATTGACCTTCAATCCGGCGGCCGAAAGCGCTTCCAGGGATTTGGCATGAGAGTCAAAGATATTGACCCCTTGGCGCAGCAGAAAATAGGCGTAATAGTCGAGACGGCGTTGCGCCACAATGTTGGGCTCGAGCTGCCGCAACGTTCCCGCGGCGGCGTTGCGAGGGTTGGCGAATTTGGCAAGACTGTTTTTTTCGCGATCTTCATTCATGCGCTCGAAAGATTTAAGCGGCATCACCACTTCGCCGCGCACCTCAAAGTCCGGGGGCAGCCCGGCCTTCTTCAGGGCCTTGGCATCGATGCTGAGCGGAACGGAGCGCATGGTGCGCACGTTGCTGGTAATGTCTTCGCCCACCGTGCCATCGCCGCGGCTGATGGCGCGCTGCAGTTTGCCGTCTTTGTACCAGAGGGCCAGTGACATGCCGTCGAGCTTCAGCTCACAGACAAAAGCGACCTTCTTGTGTCCACTGAGCTCGTAGACGCGGCGGCCCCAATCGCGCAGCTCCTGTTCGTTATACGCATTATCGAGAGAGAGCATGGGGCGCGTGTGCTCCACCTTGAGGAAACCCTCGCGCGGCTTGCCGCCCACACGCTGCGTGGGAGAATCAGGCGTAATCAGCTCCGGATGCGCCGCCTCCAGGCGCTTCAGTTCCTGCATCAGCAGGTCAAATTCGGCGTCGCTCACTTCCGGGTTATCGAGAACGTAGTAACGGTGCTCGTGATAGCGGATCTTGTCGCGCAGGGCTTCGATCTCGCGTGCGGCATCTTTGGCCGCCGTGTTCTTCGCTGTTGCCGCCATGACAAGGATTATACTTTTCAGTTGGATCCGCTCACACACATCCTGACCGGCGCGTGCATGGGCCGCGCCGGATTGAATCGCAAGACGGCGCTGGCTACGCTGACCCTGGCCATTTCCGCTGAGATTCCCGATGTTGACGTCGTTACTCTGGTGAAGGGCCCGGTGGTTGCCTTTGCCTGCCATCGCGGCTTCACCCATACGTTGTTGGGGGTTCCCTTCGACGCGGCTTTGGCGCTGGCCCTTTCGTATCTACTTTGGCGGCAGTACCTGCTGCTTTCGCGCTGGTGGAAGCGCCGCAAAGGGCTCGAATCTGAGCAGGCCGGAGAAGCAGATTCGCCACCCGCGCCCTGGCAGCTTCCTCGCTGGGGATTGCTGTTCGTTTATGCCTGTATCGGCGCCCTCAGCCACCTCCTGCTGGACTTTACCAATAACTATGGCGTGCGCCCGTTCTGGCCGTTCTATGACCGGTGGTATTCCTGGGACATTGTCTTCATCTTCGAACCCCTGTTGTGGGTGGCGCTGATTCTAGGCTTGGGGGCGCCCGCGCTTTTTAGTCTTGTCAATGAAGAAATTGGCGGCGGCAGCAGGCGCCGCCAGCCTCGCGGACGCGGAGGCGCCATCATGGCCCTGCTTTTTATCGTCGCGCTCTGGGCGGTACGCGACTTCGAACATCGCCGCGCTATTGGCTTGCTCAAGAACTTCTTGTACGAGGGTTCTCCGCCGTTGCGCGCCTCTGCCTATCCCTACTTACTGAATCCGTTCCAGTGGCACGGCGTGGTGGAAACAAGCGACAGCTTCAAGCTGCTGCCGGTTGACTCACTTTCCGGCGAGGTGGATCCACAAAGCATTGGCCGCACGCGCTACAAGCCGGAAGAGACGCCGCCGATCCACGCAGCGAAAAAATCTCACTTGGGAAGCGTCTTCCTGAGCTGGGCCCAGTATCCGATTACCGAAACCGAAGAGCACAGTAATCCAGGGGACGTTTACACTGTGCACTTTTATGACCTGCGCTATGCATACCCCGGCCGCCCGGCCGCACTAACGGGAAGAGTCGACTTGGACCAGAAACTCAACGTGGTTCGAGAGTGCTTCGGGCGAAGCTGCGAATAGCTATTGGGTCGCGGTTTGCGTGGCCGGGGTTGGCGGGCGCTCAATACGGGTCAGATGGATGGTGATGGTGCCCCAGCCCATGCGTCCGCGTATCTGCACCGGGATGCGGTCGGCATCATCGGAGTACCAGATCCAGACGTGTCCCTTGTGTTTCAGCAGAACCGCATTCGGTTGTGGCTGGACGCGAAGCGTGTTGAAAGTACCGGCCTCGGTTTTGATCTGCTCGCGGGCTTCAACCCGGGTTTCCAAATCCACGGTCTTGCCGCCATCATTAACCGGGAAGGTATAACTCTTGCCGGGCTCCAGCGGCAGTGACGCCGCATAAAAAACTCCGCTCAACACATCCGTGGAACACTCTGGGATATCGTTTTCCACGTGCTTCTTCTCTCCCGATTTGGGATTCAATTCCTCAAAGACCCCTTTGCGGCGGCCATAATCGAACTGCAGTTTGCTGTCACGGCGGCGTAACCCTTCTTCAGTATGCTTGCTGAGCTCGGCGGAACAGAATGTCTTGGGATCAAACATCGATTGAAAGGTATCGTGCACATGAAAGAGCCGGGCCACAAAGCCAATGGCATCAGCGGTGGCCTTGATGCGATGCTGGCCAGAGGGGTCCTGCTCCATCTTCAAAGTGGCTATGCCGGCGGAGAACAAGCGCCATTCCGCTTTGTAATAAAACGTGGTGCCCACAGGGAAGCGGTATGCCTGCGTGGGAGGCGCGATGCGCGAAGCATTTTCAACCACAACTTCCTGCTGAGCCGGCTGCGAAGAATGTTGCTTAACCGGTTGCGGATCCTTGCTCTTGGCTCCCTGGCCATGGATTTGAGCCACGAGGCCCAGCGCAATTACGGGCAGCATGCCCAAACAAGAAAACCAGACAGCCCGCGAGCGAGCGCCTTTAGGCGCGAGCGAACGCTGAGGGCGCAACACCCGAACAGCGAGACGTGTCACTCCGGGAAGCGTCGCTGGGCCCCTATAGAAAAAGAATCTGCCCTTAAAAGCACCAATCTTAAAAGCAAAAAACATGGTTTCAAGTGGACTCATTGATTAAACCATACAATTTTGACGATGAGGGCAATTATCATGGCTGCCGCTCCTAAAAGGGAGTTGTACTCGCGATGTTTAAGGTACAGTTCCCGCGAGAATACGGCATCAGCCCTACTCGACTCCGGGGTGGGGCGCAAGCGAGGAAGCAGCCGTGGAACCTGCCGCGCATAGTCCTCATAACCGGGAAATTGCGAGCGCAGAAACATCTCTTCGGCGCGGATGACCGGCACGTATATCAGCAGAAAAAGCACAACCAGCACAAGCACGATCCAGAGACTGCGAGCCGCAAGCGCAAATCCCGCAGCCATGATAATCGAACCCAGGTAGAGTGGGTTGCGAGTGTGGGCGTAAGGTCCTGTGGTCGTGACCTCCTGATTTTTTTGCACGTGGCCTGAAGCCACGGCGCGCAGCCATATTCCGGGCAGCACGATGCAGGCGCCGGTGATGAGCGACCACCACCTGGGGTGGGCCAGCCACCAATAAACAATGGCCAGCACGAATCCTAACGGAACGCGGATACGCCGGGCGATGGCCGGCCATCCTGCGGCGGCCGCGCTCACGAGCAGCCTCCTATCAGCCTGCATGCGGCGGAGAAAACATCATCCACCGTAATCTGCAACAGTCCGCTCTCGGGATCTGCGCGGCGCGCGTGCGAGGTCTGGCTTTCCGGGCTGCGCAGCACGACGATACGTCCGCCATTCGGCCCTTGCGGCCCATAGGGGCCATTACGTTGCGGATTGGTTGGCCCGTAGATGGCGACTACGGGAATGTTCTGCGCCGCTGCCAGATGTACCGGTCCGGTATCGCCTCCTACAAAAAGCCGGGCGCGGCGGGTCAGCGCGATCAGTTGGATCAATGAGCAGGAGACCGGCTTGGCCGCGCCTTCGCTGGCGGCTTCCACCTCGCGGCCCAGGGCATCCTCTCCGGGACCAAGATTGAGAATTGCCGGCAGTCCCGCTTTCTTGAGCCGCTTAGCCAGGGCGCCATAGCGGGCCGCCGGCCAGCATTTGGCTCCCCAGCCGGCGCCGGGATTCATCATCACAAAGTCGCTACTCAGGCCGCGCAGTTGGGCATCACACCAGGATTCCGACTCAGCATCACGGGGGAAGGGAAACTCAATAGGCAGACCGGTCTTTCCGCTGATGCTCTGGGCGAGTTCCATTCCCTGTTCCACCACGTGAGGAGCGGGAGTGCGGACGGTTTGCGTATAAAACAATTTGGAGAGCGACTCTCTGGGCTTGGCAAAGCCGATGCGCGTGCGCGCTCCGCTTAAGCGGCCCAGCAGGGCGGAGCGAATAGCGGCCTGCAGATCAATGGCGACATCATAGCCAACTTTCTTCAGGTCGGCGATGACTGCCCTGATTTCTTTGCGCGTAGCCGCGGAAAGCGGAGAAGATCTCCAGACCCGAGTCTGCACGCGGTGCACCACATCCACCAGAGGCTGGGCTGGGGAGCGCCCTTGCTGCGCCGAAGGCGCGGTGATCAGCTCAGCCCAGCGGTCTTCGATGGCCCATCCGATGGTGGCTGAGGGAAAGGCCTGCCGCAGCGCCGCCACGGCAGGCAGGCTGTGGATGATGTCTCCCATCGCGCTCATGCGCGTGATGAGAATACGGTTCCATGGAGGTTGGGAGCGCAAACGGTTATTTTCGCAGAATCTCGGTGCTAGAGTGAGTTTTTGGGTCGCCTACAATCTCAACCCGGCCGCCGCACTCGATCACAACGTCGCGTTCGGGGACGCTTTCAGCCGTGTAGTCCGTGCCTTTAGCGTGGATATCAGGACGAATTTCGCGGATCAGGGCGCGGGCATCGGCTTCAGGAAAAATTACCACCGCATCCACGTCACTCAGTGCTGCCAGCAGCTCGGCGCGCTCGCCCTCGGGCGTGCGCGGACGGCCCTCGCCCTTCAGAACGCGCACCGATGCGTCAGAGTTCAACCCGACAATAATTCTGGCCCGCGGCGCCAGCTCTTTGGCCGCACGCAAACTGCGGACATGGCCGACGTGCAGTAAATCGAAGCAGCCGTTGGTCAGCACAATGCTGTCGCCGGCGGCGCGCCACGCCGCCACCTGTTTTTTGAGTTCCTGCCGGTTGAAGATTTTTTTGTCGTCCATGCGTGACCCTATTTATTTCCTCCGTCCCGGTAGCCCTCTTCCGTCCCAAAATAGTGGATGGGGGGACTTACCGCTAGTCCCCTCAGTTTTATTAAGTCCTTCAATATCAATCGTTTACAGTATAAATTAGGCGGACTGGCAGAGATGTCTTCTACTAATCACCCACCTCTGATCATGCCCTGATCATGCCCTGAAAGTATTTCAAGAATTCATTATGACCAAGATACGGCGATTGTAACCAAACATGATGAGCTACATGAACATCCCTCGTCACAATAGAGGTTTCTCCGCTTCGCGCCGGAATGACAAGAAACGGACTTTTCCGTAGCCCGTAAATCCGTGCCCTTGAGGAGCATGTCTTTAGGGAACCGATTCCAGTGCGTGCAATAATTCCTGGCGGGAAATGGTGGCTGTGCCGCGCTTCATTACCACCAGGCCGCCGGCTACGTTGGCCAGTCGTGCCGCTTCTTCGGCATCGGCGCCCGTAGCCAGGGCTGCGGTGAAAACCGCGACCACGGTGTCGCCCGCGCCGGTCACGTCGGTCACCTGGTCGGAGCCGGACCATACCGTGGCGGCCGCGGGTGATCACCAGCGACTCCATCTTCATGCGCTGCAGCAGTGATTTGCCGGCGTTCATGAGCCGCGCGCTATCGCCGCCAATCTTGACGGAGAGCGCCTCTTCCACCTCAGGCTCGTTTGGTGTGGCTGCGGTGATGCCGGTGTATTCCAGCAGGCGGTAACGGGAGTCGAGCGTGACCGGCATGCCGTTCAGCGCGCCGCGGGAGCGCACAGCGGTCAATATCTCGGGAGTCGCGGCGCCGTAGCCGTAGTCAGAGACCAGGAGGGCATCGGAGGCGCCGGCATATTTTCGCGCGGCCAGGATCAGCTCACCCACTACGTGGCGGTCAAGATCTTCCTGGGGCTCGCGATCGACGCGCACCACCTGCTGGCGGCTGGTGTGGGTCATGCCGGCAAGAATGCGCGTTTTGGTGACGGTGGTATGGCCTTTGACCTTCTGGATACCGCTGGTGGGGATGTGACGATGGCGGAACTGCTGCAGCAGCAGGCGTCCGGGCTCATCGTCTCCGATGACGCCGACGGGCAGCACGTTAACGTCGAGCGCCGCCAGTCATCGTCTCCGATGACGCCGACGGGCAGCACGTTAACGTCGAGCGCCGCCAGATTGCAGACGGCGTTGGCCCCGCCGCCGGGGACAACGGTGCGTTCGCGATGCTTCAGGATGAGCACCGGGGCCTCGCGGGAGACCCGCGAGATCTCGCCAAAGACAAATTCGTCGGCCACCAGATCGGCCAAGACCGCAACGGTAACGCGGGGGAAGCTTTCGATAATCTTAGCCAAGGGGTTGGTGTGTTTATGATTCATGAGGCAATTTCAGATTGTCTCATGGCGCAGCCGTGCTGCGTGGCGAGATTGTTGCCAGCAGGGATTCCACTACTGTTTCAGCGTGGTGCAGCTCCATACGGACCGGAACAACAAACAGAGGGAATAACTGTCCGGCAAAACCCTCGAGATTGATGGCATCTTTTTCTGTAGTTACAAAACCCTGGACTTTTTTCTGGTCGCGAAGGCGGAGCAGATCTTCGACATCTTTTTCGGCATAGGGGTGATGATCGCGGAAGGCAACAGTTGCCGCCGGTTCCAGGCCCGCCTGCTGCAGGGCGCGGAAGAAATTGCCGGGCCGGGCGATGCCGCAAAAAGCAATCTGCCCCGGAGGAGTGTCGCCAATGCGGATGCCGCGGTCGACTTTCCACAAAAACTTGTCGCGCACCTCGATGCGGGCATCAAGGGTGCGATCCATGAGCACAACGGCATGCGCGCGCTCGAGCGAGCTGAGCGGCTCGCGCAGGCGTCCCATGGGGAAGAGCCGGTCGCGCAGGTCGCGCTCGGTCAGCAGGACGATATCGAAGTCGCGGCGCAGAGCGCGGTGCTGAAAGCCATCATCGAGCAGGTGTACCTGAGCGCCCAACTTCTGTTCGGCATAGACGCCGGCCTCGTAGCGATCTTCTCCCACGATCACCGGAACCTGCAACTTGCGGGCGATTAACAGAGGTTCGTCGCCAAACTCGCGCGCGCTTCCCTCAGGATCAACCAGGCGCACGCCGCGGGTGGAACGGCCGTATCCGCGAGAGAGCACATCAAAGGCGATGCCGCGGGCCTTGAGCAGCTCTCCCAGCAGGATCAGGAAGGGAGTTTTGCCGGCGCCGCCCACCGAAAGACTGCCGATGCTGACGACCGGAGCGTGCAGCTTGCCGGAAAAGAATCCGGTGTCATACAGCAGGTTGCGGGCGGCTGCGATGGCGCCATAGGTGGCAGAAAGAGGGTTCACGGCGTTGATAGCTCCATGAGCGACTGCAAAGCCCTGGCAGTCCTCGAGGTGGCGCCGGTGTGCAATTTCAAAACGTCAGTGGCGCGGCGGCCCAGGGCTTCGCGCTCCGAGGCGTTTTCCAGCAGTTCGAGAACTACGCCGCTCAAATCGGCATTGGCGTTGCCCACGCGAAAGCCACGCACAATCTTAACGGCATTTGCGCTTTGAAAAATGCCAACGATGTCGCGAAAGTTTTCCGTGTGCGGTCCGACCAGGATGGGCACGCCAAAACAGGCGGGCTCGAGAATGTTGTGTCCTCCGCGGGGAACCAGGCTGCCGCCGACAAATGCGATGGTCGCCAATGAATAAAGGGCCGCGAGTTCGCCAATGCTGTCGAGCAGCAAGACACCGGAGCGCAACACTGCTTGTGGGTCGAGCTGGGAGCGCCGCCAGAAATTCAACTGGGCGAGACCGGGCAGATGAGGATAAGAGCCCGGCGGGACGCCACAGGAGCTAACAAGCTGGGCCACCTCATCGAAGCGCTCAGGATGGCGGGGCGCGAGAATCATCACCGCCTTGGGATATTTGCTCAGCACGCTCTGAAACATGCCGAGCAGCGGAAACTCCTCGCCTTCGACCGTGCTGCCGCAAACCAGCACGGGAAAGGCTTGGGCCTGATCGAGCCGCGCTCTGAGCTCCTCTTTGAAGGGGACCTGTTGAGGGGGTTGAATATCGAATTTCAGGTTACCGCTGACAGAGGTCCGCTCTGGCGGCGCGCCGATCTCAACCAGCCGCCTGGCATCTTCCTGGCTCTGTGCCAGAAAAAGATCTACGTTCTGCAATACTTTGCGCAGCACTGGGTGCCACCGCCGGTATCCGCTGTGGGAGCGGTCAGAGATGCGGGCATTCACAACGGCCAGCTTTGCGCCGGAACGTTTTACCAGGCGCAGAAAATTCGGCCAGAATTCGGTTTCTGCCAGCACCACCAGTTTGGGGCGCAGACGCTTGAGGTAAGGCCGGATGGCAAAGGCAAAGTCGAGGGGAAAATAAAAGACGTTCTCTTCGCCGTGGCGCTCGCGCGCGAGTTTCTGTCCGGCGGCGGTGGTGGTGGAAAGAAAAATCCGGGTGCCAGGGTTGGTAGTGCGCAGCTCTGCCAGCAATTGTCCTAAAGCGAGGACCTCGCCGACGGAGACAGCATGAATCCAAATGCAATGGCCCTGTTCTTTTGAGACGTAACCAGCTACGTCTCTACCGCAAAGCCTTTTGGGAACAAAGCCCAGGCGTTCAGCCAGTCCGGCGCGATACTTGTTGTAGCGCGCCATGCGCAAGAGCCACCACGGCGCCGAGAGGAGCAGTGCCAGCATTGCCGCCAGACTGTAGAGCCAATACATGGGGAAGTCTGGATTATTCTAAATGGAAGCGGAATTATCTTCTTCTGCTCTGCGAACTAAGGGCCGATGGACCCTTGTCTGGGGAATTTTGGCAACACTTCCCCTGGCATTGTTGAGTTGGTGGATCGCATACCGCAGCGACTGGTTCTAGCCGCGATTTTGTCTTGAACCTGCAAGCCCGGCGACCGAGAGCTCTTATAATCAGAGCATGGCTTCCCAACACCGCTTACGGATGGTACGCTGCACGGCCGCCTGCGCGCTGTTCTTATTTGCACTGGCGCAGGCCAAAGAGGAAAAGACCTATGTTGCTCCACCCGTGCTGCATGCCCGCACCTATGCGGCGCACGACGAGCAGCCGCTGGAAAAGGTGACGGTGGCGGTTGATCCGTATGACAGCCCGGCCAAGGCGAGCATCTTTACGGTGCAGTACCTGAAGTATGGCTTGCTGCCGGTGCAGTTGATCGTTTCCAACGATGGAGATGAGCCCATTTCTTTCAAGAACCTGAAGGCGGAGCTGGTGACGGGCAGAAAGGCCAAGCTGGAGGCCCTTCCCCAGGCTGAAGTCATGCGGAGGCTCTTTCAGCATGGAGAGATTCGCCCTCACGTCTCCAGTCCTTCACCGATTCCCATTCCTCTGCCGCACAAATCCCGGACCTCAGAGGTGGAGAAGGCGCAAGAGGAACTCGACCACGCCCTTTTTAACTTTATTGCCGTCGAGCCGCACACCACGCGCGCCGGCTTCCTGTTTTTCGATTCCAGCCTGGTGCACGATGCCATCAGCGGTTCTTACGTGTACGTGAGCGGAGTGCGCAACGCACACGGCCAGGAGCTTATTTATTTCGAGCTGCCGCTGGAGAAAGCGGAAGCCCAGGGAAGTACGAAGTAAGAAGTACGATTTACGAAGTATGAATTGCGATTTAGGAAGTTCGATTTACGATTGATATAGGACTAAGAACCAAAAAGGGCAGGCATTCTTCCTTAAAAACTTCTTAAAATCATACTTCGTACTTCATACTTCGCAAATCGTACTTCCTGCCCTTCCGCTATAATTTCTAGGTCATGTCCACTGTTTCTGAAGCCGCGGTGCAGGCCGGGTCGAAGTATGAGCCGGTGATTGGGCTGGAGGTCCACGTCCAACTGCTCACCGCGACCAAGATTTTTTGCGCATGTTCCACCCAGTTTGGCGCGCCGCCCAACACCAATGTGTGTCCGGTGTGCCTGGGGCTGCCGGGCGCATTGCCGGTACTGAACCGCCAGGTGGTGGAGTTCGCGGTGCTGGCGAGCATGGCACTGAACTGCCGGATCAGTGAGGCATCGATCTTCGCCCGCAAGAATTATTTTTATCCCGACCTGCCCAAGGGGTATCAGATTTCGCAGTACGACCGGCCACTGGCCGAGCACGGATACATTGATATTGAGACAGCCGTAGGGGGCACAAAACGCATCGGCATCACGCGGCTGCACCTCGAAGAAGACGCGGGCAAGAGCCTGCATGAGGGCTTCTCTGACGCTGAGCACAGTTACATTGACCTGAACCGCTCAGGCACGCCGCTGGCGGAAATCGTGAGCGAGCCCGACCTTCGCTCTCCGGAAGAGGCCTTCGAATACCTGACGCGTCTCAAGGAAATCATTCTTTATACCGGCGTAAGTGACTGCAACATGGAAGAGGGGTCGCTGCGCTGCGATGCCAACGTGAGCATCCGTCCGCGCGGACAGAAAGAGTTCGGCACCAAGACAGAGATCAAGAACGTGAACTCATTCCGCTTTGTGCGCCAGGCGCTGGAGTACGAAATTGAGCGCCAGATCGAGGTCCTGGAAGAGGGCGGCCGGATCACGCAGGAAACGCGCCTTTACAACTCTACAGAGGGCCGGACTTACGGCATGCGGTCGAAGGAGCACGCGCACGATTACCGCTACTTCCCTGAGCCCGATCTTTTGCCGCTGGTGGTGGATCGCGCATGGCAGGAGAAGATCAAAGACAAGTTGCCGGAGCTGCCTGAAGCGCGGCGGTCGCGGATGGTCAACGAATACGGCATTACCATGCAGGACGCCGGAGTGCTGACCGCAACCCGCTCGCTGGCCGACCAGTTTGAAGAGGCGGCCCGCGCCGCCAAGAATCCCAAGAAGGTCGCCAACCTGGTGCAGAGCGAACTGATGGGACGCTTGAAGGCGAAGAACCTTGAAATTGAGCAGTCGCCCATCTCGATGAAAGGCGTGGCCTTCTCGGCCGACTTGGTGGAATCTGGCGCGATCTCCGGCAAGATGCTCAAAGACCTTTACGATCTCGCCTTCGAGCGCAGCCAGGATTTCCCCGTGGTCTACGAGAAAGAAAAACCACAGCAGATCAGCGACGACGCGACCATTGAGAAGATGATTGACGAGGTCATCGCGGCGAGCCCCAAGCAGCTTGAGCAGTACCGCGCTGGCAAGACGACGATCATCGGATTTTTTGTCGGTCAGGTGATGAAGGCGTCGAAGGGCCAGGCGAATCCGGAGAAAGTGAACGAACTGCTGAAGAAAAAATTAGGATAACCGCGGAGGCACTGAGACGCGGAGGAACTATTTCGTATTTCATTCGTATTTCACCACAGAGGCACTGAAGGCACGGAGGATTGAACAATACCAGCTTCTCAATTACACAATTACCCGATTATCCAATTCTTCAATGACTCAATGACCTAATGGCAAAATGACTCAATTCTTCTCTGTCTCTGCCCCCTCAAACAGCTTCCACAACTGATCGCGACCGGCGCGGTAGAGTTCGAAGCTTTGCGTAGAAGCGCCCAGGAGGCGGAAGAGCAGTTCGGCGTGGCCGTCGCCGTCGGCGTCTACTGCGTCTACCAATTCCATCCTGCCGATGACGTCGAGGTGATCGTCGTCCGTAATTTCCGAGAACAGCTTATGCAGATCGCCGGTCGATTCCTCATGGACCACGTAGGTGATGTAGGCATTCAGCGGAGCGGCTTTGGCGGTGGACAACTTCTTGCGTAGCGCACATTTGGCGGTGAGCACAAGTTCGGCGTCGTTGTCGTAGTCAAGATCAAAGGCCTGAACGCTGGACGTAAAGCTGCCAGGAACCAGCACTTGCGAAGACTTGCCGGCATAGGTGGCCAGCTCTGCCTGGGCCTGCTTTTCCACGGCAGTGGTGAGGCGTTGCTGTTCGGCCGCGATCCAGGGAAATTTGTAGGAGCGCGCATCATAAGGGCTGGCATCGGAGATGGCGGCCAGAAATTGCAGCTCCACGTGTCCTCTTTTTTTCAACACAGGAGCGGCAAGGCTTGCACCTTCCTCTGCCGGAGCATGAGCCGAGACCACAGTGCGGACGGATTCCCGCTTACGCTCAACCTGGGTGGCAGGCGTTGATGATACGGAAGTGGCAGCGCGTCTGCGCAGCTCTGGTCTGTCGGGGTCGGATTGGGAGGGGTCAATATCATCTGGCGCCGAAGGCGCGCCCGGCTTGGCTTGAGCAGCGGGTGGAGCGGCCTCCGCTGCCGCAGGCGTTGCTGCCGGCGTTGGCGTGGGCGCAGGCTGCGGAGCCGCTGGCGAACTCTCGCTACGCTTCAGCCGCGGCCGCTCGTCATTTCCGCCGGGCAATGATACCTGTACCGGCGCTGATGCCGCCTGCTTGGCTGCAAGCTGACTGGCAGATGACTTCCATCGTCCTGCCGCCAGCCAGTCGTCCTTGGCTTTACTTACGCTCTCAATGCTAAGCAGGCCGAGCGAATCGCCGCTCTGCAACACGTCATACACCGTGCCTGGTTCGAGAGCCATGGGCATGGGATTCATGCGATAGATGGTAGCGTCCAGATACTCGCCGTTCTGGAAGATGGCGATGGCACGCAGCCGGGCGGAAGAGGGCAGCTCCATGTCTTTGCCCACGCGTGCAGAGCTGGGAAGCTCGACCACGGCCAGTGCCCGCAGTTTGCTACGGGTTTTTTTCTGGGCAGCGCAGGTCGTGGGCCCGAGCAGCGGCAGCAGGATGACGGTAACCGCCAGAATCCGGTATAAATGTGTCACAAGCGACAACGGTTTTTTATAAGCAAGGAGTGTAATCATGAAAGTTAAAGGCAAAGCACCTGATTTCAGCCTTCCTGATGAAAACGGGAAAACCGTTCGCCTCAAGGATTTCCGCGGCCACAATGTGGTGCTGTTCTTCTATCCTAAGGCTAACACTCCCGGGTGAACGCTGGAAGCGTGCGGGTTCCGCGACGCCTACAAAAAATTGCAGCAAGCCGGCCTGGTGGTGCTGGGCATCTCTGCCGATACCCCCAGCGCCCAGCTTAAATTCAAGCAGCAGCACGAGCTGCCTTATACTCTGCTGGCCGACCAGGAAAAAAAAGTGGCAAATGCCTTCGGCGTGATCAAAGAAAAGAACATGTACGGCAAGAAAGTAATGGGCATTGCCCGCACCACGTTTGTAATTGATGGCGAAGGCAAGATCGCCAGGGTCTTTGAGAATGTGAAGCCCGAGGGCCACGCTGAAGAGGTGCTGGCGGCGCTCAAGAGCGGGAAAACAGCGGAGTCATAGCAATTTCGTTTGCCGCTGATACTTGTCTTCACACATAAAATAACATTTTCCGGCCACGGGCACACAGCCGCGGACGGCTGTGCCACACGAACTCCGTGCTCCTCATCGTCTTTCTTCGCCCGAGTTTTCTGCAAACTCTTACGCCGGTTCAGCTTCGCCGGCTGGGCAGCAGCGGTATTCCTGAGACTTTGCGAGAAGCTCGATCTGCTTTTTGAGGAACTCGTTCTTGAGGCGCTTATTTTCCAGGTCGAGTTCGATTTCTTTCATCAACGTAGGCTCGCAGACGTCGCAATCGTCGAGGCAGCCTTTGACCAGGATTCCAGGAGTCGGCAGCGCCGATTGCTTTGCGAAGGAGTAAAGCTTCTGCGCCTCTTTGGAGACGTTGCCGTTGCCGTCGAGCAGTTTTTCCTGCGTGAGCTCTTTTTGTACTTGCTTAATAGCCTGGTCGCGTTGAGCGGGCGTGAATCTGAATTCGGACCTGTTCGGCGCGCCGCCAAGGGCGGGATCTTCATTTTTGACTCTTGCTTGCTGGTCCGTAGCCAGCACGTTGGTTGAGGTGACGCCGACGCCGGTTGGGGTCAGGATCCATGATGACGCGCAGGTCGATGGCTTCCAGCGTGTACGTCACCTTCTGCGTCTTGTTGATCTGGTAGAAGAGAAAGGTAACGGCGTGGCACTTGTTCTTGTTCTCAAACTCGCGTGAGGCTGACTCGTAGTGGTCCTGCGACTCCGATTCGGTGTGCGTGCGGCTTTGTGTTTCGCCGATAGAAACGCTGGAGGCCTTGCGCGTGCCCATCTCGGCTGCATGAAACGAGTTTTCCGCGTGCTGAGAGTGCTCGCCGAGAAACGATGAGACGGAGTTGGAGTCGAAGTTGCCGCTCATGTTCGCCGAGCCACCCAGCCCCAGGATGTCTACTCCGGCGTCGGCGTGACCATCCACGTGGGCATGGTTCTGGTTGCTGGAGCTGGTCTTGTCGCGGGAGTTGGTATCGAACAGCGAATCGCTCATCTGCTGCATGAAGAAGGATTCTTCCGACGACTGGGTATTGCGATAGCCGAACTTGGTGCTGGTGTCAAAACTGAATTTCGAGCGCCGGTCGGAGGTGAACAGCCGCACTTTTTCCCCGGGCAGCAGCGTGGTCGTGTAAGCAAGATCTCCCATGGCCAGCGGACCGCGGCAACGTGTCAGACGAAGAGAATATCGCAGATATCGTTGGGCGCGAGTTCTGGACAGCATGGAGCAAGATGCGTACCGGTTTTTGTTTTCATGACCTTCCTCTGGGCGCTCGACACGACGATGTCCCCGGCTGCGATTCGACTCCGACGGCAGACCAGGCGAGGTGTGAGCTATATTCCGATAGTGCCGGTCCCGGGGAATACGTTTCAGGAGCGGGGCTAATGCAGCCAAAAAATCGCGTGTGCTAAACTTCTGGTTTTAGAACCAACGGTAATGCAATCGGATTGAAATGCTCAGCTTGCTCTGGATTTGCCAGATAAGCTGTGGCTGGGTATCCCGCCTGCTTGCCGAGGCAACAACTGGCAAAGACGGCCAAGAAGTATTTTTCACCTTGCGGCATGCTCGCTTTACAGCCTTGCTTCGGGCAAATTACACTAGTTGGTTTGCAGCAGATTCACGGGGTTCGTTGGGGAACGCCAGTTAAATTCCGGCCTGGCCGGGGCTCTCAAAATTACACGAACTATACGCGAAGGAGAACTTTTCGATGGCAGAGAAAAATGTTGAAGAGAAGGTTAAACAGATCATCGTGGAACAACTGGGGGTGGACGAGGGGGAAGTGACGCCCAGCGCCTCGTTCGTAGATGATCTGGGCGCCGATTCCCTGGATACGGTTGAGCTGGTCATGGCTTTCGAAGAGGCTTTCGACATTGAGATTCCGGACGAGGACGCGGAGAAGATCAAGACTGTGAAAGACGCGATTGATTACATCGCCAAGAATTCGAAAGGCGGGAAGTAGTTGGTTCTAGAAGCTCGAAGGGTAGTGGTTACAGGCTTGGGGCTGATATGCGCGGTGGGCAACACCGCGGAGGAGGTCTGGCGGAACCTCCATGCCGGTCAGAGCGGCGTCCGCCGTATTACGCAATTTGACGCCACCGATTTCGCCTGCCGGATTGCCGCCGACGTCAAATACTTCGATCCCCTTAACTTTATCGAAAAGAAAGAGCTGAAGAAGATGGCGCGCTTCATCCAGTTGGCGCTCGCCGCCACCGATGAAGCCATGAACATGAGCGGCCTGAAGATCACCCCGGAAAACGCTACCCGGGTGGGCGTACACATCGGCTCTGGCA